>JAGNMT010000251.1 GCA_017991025.1 Verrucomicrobiales bacterium | reverse complement strand
ATGCCGGACTGGTGATTACGTTTCCATCAAGGTCCCGGCAGGCCGGACACCATTCTGTACCGGTGAAAAGGACAACCCGGATTTTCTGTTCTGCCGACAGAGTCTTCACTGGTGTTGACGAAGAAATTACGCCGCTCGGAAAGTCCACTTTCCCGGAGGAGTTTCCCTGAAAATACAAAAACAACACAACGGCGATTCCAGCAAAGAGGAGAAGCTTTCCCATCAGCTAAGCTATGGTAATTATGGGTCGGTGCAATTCTATTTTCTCCCTCTTTCCGAACGTCTTTTTCAAAGAACACCGTCAAATCAGAGAGCAGGCTTGAACAATCAGATGGTAAATCATAGAAGGAATCCCATCGCCACCACTGCTGCTTTCATTCTTCCCATGAAATTCCGTTTCTTTCTCCTCGTCCAGATCCTCACCTTCCTCTCCCCGGCCATGGCCGCTCCCCGGAATGTGGTCCTGATCACCGCTGACGATCTGCGCCCGGAACTCGGTTGCTATGGGTCAGTGGCACTAACGCCGCATCTTGACGCCCTCGCGGCACGGGGCACGACCTTCACTCGAGCCTACTGCCAACAGGCGGTGTGCAATCCGTCGCGCTCCAGCATGCTCACCGGGCTGCGCCCCGCGACCCTGGGCCTCTATGTGAACGGTACCCACTTTCGTGAACTGAAGCCCGACGTCACGACTCTTCCCCTCTGGCTCAAGGACCACGGCTACACGACCCGCTGTGTCGGTAAACTTTTCCACAACTGGCATACTAAAGAGAAGGGCGACCCGCGTTCCTGGTCCGCGCCGGAATTTCTCCACTACGCCAACCACGGGGATGACACCGCACAGATCAGTGGGCCGCTCCTGGAGAACCACGCGAAGGTCGGCGCGGGGCTGCGCGAGTATGGCTCGGTCGCAATGTGTGAAAGCTACGACGTACCTGACGAAGCCTATTTCGATGGCCGGGTCGCGGCCGAGGCGGTGCGGCTCATTCCGGAACTGAAAAACGGCGGCCCGTTCTTTCTTGCGGTCGGTTTCTGGAAACCCCACGCGCCCTTCAACGCGCCGAAAAAATACTGGGACCTCTACGACCCCGCAAAACTCCCCGAACTCAATCCCGCCCGGCCGGACGGGGCCCCTGAGATCGCCTTTCATCAGAGCACCGAGATTCTCGGCCCGCCCGCGGAGCAAAAGCAACCCACTCACGAACAAATCTCGTGCATGCGCCATGGCTATTTTGCCTCGATCAGCTACCTCGACGCTCAGGTCGGCAAGGTCGTTGCGGCCCTGCAGGAGCAGGGGCTGCTTGAGGATACCTTGATCCTTTTCTGGGGTGACCACGGTTACCATCTCGGCGAGCACGGGCTCTGGGCGAAGACGAGCAATTTTGAACTCGACGCGCGCGTTCCTCTCATCATCGCCCCTCCGCAACCGAAACACCCGGGGGCGAAGACCGATGCGCTCGTTGAAATGCTCGATCTTTTCCCCACCGTGACCGCTCTTTGCGACCTGCCTGCTGCGCCCGGGATGGAGGGGGCCAGCCTCGCGCCCCTGTTGGCGGATCCGGCGGCACGGGTAAAACCGGCCGCCTTTACCCAGCATCCCCGCCCCGCCTATCCGGATCGCACACCTCTCGGACGACCCGAAGTGATGGGCTACAGTGTCCGCACTGCGCATTGGCGTTACACTGAATGGCGCAACTGGGAGACCGGTGAAGTCGAGGCGAGTGAGCTCTACGATCACACCTCCGGGGTGCCGGAACTGCTGAATGTGATCGCCGACCCGCCGGACATGGCTGCCCTCGACGAAGCCCGTGGGCTGCTCCGGGCGCAGTTTCCTCCGAAGCAGTGACAGGTGAATTCGTCATGGCATTCGAGACGTTCCGGGGCCATAATCGCTTCGCTCACGATTCAGTCGCCTTTATTCAAATCATGAAATCCCTCCTTCGATTCCTTTTTCACACGCTCACCGCCGCTCTTCTCGCCCCGGCTCTCATCACCTCTGCCGCTGACGGGCCCAGTCTTCATTTTGCGGGTAAAGAAGGCCCCGGCAAAGGAAAAAAAATCGTCTTCATGGCTGGCGACGAAGAATACCGTTCCGAGGAATCGCTGCCGATGCTGGCCAAAATTCTCAGTCAAAAGCATGGCTTCGATACCACGGTCCTTTTCTCGATTGATCCGGAGAAAGGATTTATCGACCCGAATCAACCCTCGAACATTCCCGGAACCGAAGCCCTCGCCGATGCCGACCTGCTCATCATTGCCCTCCGCTTCCGCGACCTCCCGCCCGCGCAAACAGCCCCCATCACCGCTTTTCTCAATGCCGGCAAGCCGGTCATCGGTCTGCGGACCTCGACCCACGCTTTTGCCGGCAAAATGGCGGACGGCGGCTGGACCTATGGCGACTGGCAGAAAGGCGGCTTCGGTCTCAAAATTCTCGGCGAAACCTGGGTCGCCCATCACGGTGCTCACAAAAAAGAAGGTGCCCGCGGGATTATCGACGAGGCAAATGCCAGCCACCCCGTCCTCCGCGGCGTGAAAGATGTTTTTGCCGCCTCAGACGTTTATACCGTGAAAAACCTCACCGGCAACGAGACCATCCTGATGCGTGGTGCCGTTACCGAGACCCTCGATCCGGCTTCAAAGCCTGTCGCCGGGGCCAAGAACGAACCGCTTCAGGCCCTCGCCTGGATACGCGAATACACCGCCCCTAACGGTAGTACCAAGGGGCAGGCCTTCTGCACCACCGCCGGGGCCGCTGTCGATCTCGTGAGCGAAGACCTGCGCCGGCTCATCATCAATGCCTCCTACCATCTCACCGGCCTCGAAGTGCCGGAGAAGGCCGATGCCGCCCTCGTCGATCCTTTTTACCCGAGCTTCTTTGGATTCATCAAAGACCCGGCCTATTGGCCGGGACGCAATCTCAAGCCTGCGGATTTCGACCTCGGCAAATCGCCGGCGGCAGTCGATCCCGAGGGTTCGCCCACCTGGCCGTTTCGGGAAATGGGACCGAAGGGATGATTGATAGGCATTAGATGGCAGGAAATTGCTTTTCGTCCCTTTTCACTTCACTGCGCTTTGGACGGTTGACTTCACTTCGTTTTGGACGCTTCGCTTGCCCTTCGGGCACCTATCTTCGCTCCGCTCCGATTGTCGATTTGCCTTCATTCCATTCCGGCTACCTTCGGTTCGAGGTATTGTCGATGACTTTCCGATGAAGGTCACATACCGCCACAGGCCTCCGTAGCCGTCACCGATCTGCCGATCGATCGCCTCATATCCCGCATCGAGCTGGGCGAGGATCTGGCCTTCCATGCGGACGTGATTCACTCCCATCCATTTGCGGAACCAGGTCCAGCGGGTCTCGTGGAAATCGACCACGGCGATGACCCCGCCTTCGGGGAGATCCTTGCGGCAAAGCCGGATGACCTCGTCGTAGCCGGGATTGATCATCGAAAGGGCGTAGCTGATGACGATGAGATCGAACTTTCCGTTTTCATCCGCGATCGGGCCATCGTAGGGGCGGTGAAGCAACTCGATGCGATCAGCGAAAGGCGCGATCTTGGCGCGGGCGCGGTCGAGCATGTCGGCGGAGAGGTCGAGGCCCGTGATCTTTGCCCCGGGAAAAGCCCCGGCGAGAGCGACGAGATTTTTCCCCGTGCCGCAGCCGATTTCGAGAATGCGGGCGGGTGAGCCCATCCGGTCCGCCACCGTTTCGATGAGACCGCGACGCCCGAAGAGAAAAGCCCAGCGGGAGATGTCGTAGAACTTCGCGTGCCAGCGGTAGTAGCCCCGCAGGGAAGTGGCGTTGCGGGCCGTGTCTCTCATGCAGTGACGTGGGCGAAAAGGGTGCAACCATAGGTGCCGACACGGTCGCGTTGGTGGAGAGCCCCGGTCCGCGCTTCATCGACGAGAGCAAGCCGCTCGCGGGCGAAGGCGGGGATGAAATCGATCTCCGGACTCGCCGATCGCATCAGGATCGCGGTGCCGGGACGGCTGTTCTCGAGGATGAGCCGCCATTCCTCGGCGAGATCTTCGGGACGGTGCGCGGCCATCCAGTCCTGGTGATCGAGGAGGACATAGTGCGAATACGGCGCGGGGTGTTCGCGGAGGAAATTCGCGATCGTGGTGCTGTGGGTCTTGATGCGATCAACCCGCTCGCGGAAGACGGGCTGGTGTTCCTCGCGCAGGTAGTTCGGACAGCACTCGCGGGTGTAGCTGCCACGCAGATAGACCTGCCAGAAGTAGTTTTCCCAGAAGGGGATCTCGGTGAAGACCTGCTCGAGCTTGGCCTGGAGAAAGCCCGGAATGCCGCCATCGAAGTTCTTTTCGATGAGCCGGATCTGCGCCCGCGGCACGCCGAGCATGGCCATGGAGACGGGCTGGCGGAGGAGCCAGGTGACGAGCTTGGTCCAGAGGATGGGGCGAACCTCTTCGTAGATGGCTTGTTGTTCCTTGATGGATTTCGCCTCGAGAATCGCGGCGGCGCTCTCGCGCAATCTGCCGCGTCCGCTTGTGAAAGTCTTCAGTGCGAGCCACGCCATCTGGCCGGCCGTGCCGCGGTAGTAAAAGGAGGGGTTCAGTGGCGTACTCTTGAAGTAATAGTGTTTCTCCTTCCAGTAGCGGCTCGCATAGGGCGGGAGGAGATCGCCGAGTTCCTTGCGGAGCCTTTTGAAATCGTCGTGAGAGCCTTCGCCGAAGAGGGCGAAGAGATCCTCGAACCGATCGCGCCGGATCATCGCGACCTTGAGCTGGAGAAGGGCGTTTTGACGCGGGTTCATGTCCACCGCATGGATCTCGGCGGGGTCGTCGAGGAGGTAGTCGAGGGCGTTGCAGCCCGCGCTCGTGATCATGACAACCCGGCTCTCGCTGTCGAGAGCCATGAGTTCACGGTCGATCCGCGGATCCTCCCAGCAGGCGTTATAGACGAGATTGCCCCCGTGGACCCGTTGAAAGGTGGCGTCCTGGGCGCGGTGATGGATCCTAGTGGGTGCGACGGTCTCCGGCATGCGCTGAAGGAGCGTCAGGAAGTCCGGAATTTCACGTCCTGTGTGGTGACGAAAGTGTCAGGTTCGAGGCAGTCAGTTCCCAAGGGGATCTGGTGAAGAGCCAATTCCTCCGGAGGGTGAACCACCGAACGGGTCCGGTGCAAGAGGGGCAGCGGAGGGAGTGGTAGGCAGCGGAGCGGGTGCAATGCGTAGCTTGATTTTTGCCTGATACCACCACTCGGAGAGATGATCCCGGCAAGTTGGCGGGTAACAGGTGTGTGACTCGAAGCATACGCGTCGATAAGTTCCAGATTCTCGCGGCTGGTCTTCGCTCGAAGGAGGGATCGATCTCGGAAATACTCAACGGAATCGGTAGCCGAAAGAGGAATTCCTGTGTGATGAAAAACTTCCCGGATGGCATTCGGATCTCTCGCCGGGTCGATTCCACTGAAGAAGTCGGGAGAGATGGTGAAGCGTCCTTCGATTGTTTTCTCCCGTTTGGGAGAGTCCAATAGGCTGAACTGACCCCTCACTTGGGCAGCGCACCAGCCCAATTGCCTCCGTTCCTCGGCGCATCAACCCGAAGGAATCGGGCCGGAGGCAAGTCCGGTCAATGACTAACAAAACATCATCGCGTCGAGGAGGCGCGCCGGTGACGCCTTGGTGCGCCCTTTTTCAAAGGCCGAAAACGAGCAACTTTTGCACTTGAAATCATCTGGTAATTCTGACTTCAGCGCCCTGACGCACTTGCCGTGACGAACGCTGGATCCGCCCACGTATATCACGATCACTCCGGCAGTTTCGGAGTTCCTTCTAGTCTCTCGTGTTTGAGCACGGAGAAGCGTACGGTTCTTGAG
>JAGNMT010000250.1 GCA_017991025.1 Verrucomicrobiales bacterium | reverse complement strand
GGGTTACGCTGCTTTAGAGGGATTTGAATCAGCATCACGAGATTCATGCCTGACTCTCCGGCGGCGGAGGCTTCTGCTGATTTGCCGGGGGGAGGCGTCGTCCCCTGGAACGTGCTTTGCCTCTCGCCGGTAAGGCTCGCCCTCTGACCTTTGTGATTAAAAAAGAGCCGCTGTCCCCAGGCCGAGCCTTCGGCAAAGGCGTCACGCTGATTGTCGATGATAGTGACGCTGGTTCCTTCGCGGGTCACAAGCACGGTGAGAACGGCCGGATCTTTGGCCATCGACTGGTAGTTGAAAAGGACGGGATTAAAGGTCGCCTTGCCCCCTTCCAGAGGAACGGGGAGGAAGCAGGCCTGGGCGCTGACGAGCACCCTGGCGTCCCGCGCGGGGGCGAGAAGACTGCGGCGGCCTTCGCCCGACCAGGAACCCGGAGTGGTCAGGTAAAGGGTCGGATTGTCGAGAAATTCATAGAGAGTGATGCTGCGAAGAGGACTCCCGTTTTCATTGCCGACGAGGAGACGGAATTTTTTCGGGTCAAGATCCGCTGTTTTGTCGCTGAAGTTCGGGAAACGTATTACCGGCATGCAGTGGACCGATTTTCCGTCACTGCCTGGCGCATCGACCGCGACCTGGATGGTCATGTCGCTGATGTTGGGCCCGACCGCCGAGTTTTTGAAACGTCCCGTGTCCTCCCAGGTGAGGCTGAGAATGTCGAGTCCGTGTTGCGCTGCGAGCGCCCGGGCCGCTTCGTTGGTGGCCATCCCGGCTGTCTTGAGCACCGTTTCGCGGTGATTGCCGGGCGGGATGGTTTGGGAGTAGGCGGGCGCAGCGACGAGGAGCGAAAAGGCGAGGGCAGAAAGGGAGTTAGTCTTCATGATACTGAAAGGACGAATGACCCGGCCAATTCATTGTCATGAATTTGTAAAATGCCTTCGTTCTTTATCAGCCCATCCCGCCACCGTCGCCCGATTTCGGGTTCTCGGCGAGGATAGAGCTGATGAAGGGGAAGAGTTGCTTCTTCCGGCTCACGATACCCTTGAGGACAAAGAGATGGGAGTCCTTCTTCGGGTAGCCGATTTTATGGCGAATCTCGGAGGGTGCCTCGATCAGGAGGAGACTGTCGTTGATGGTGATGTCGGTGATCATGAGGCAGGCGAGATCGAGATTCTGCTCCTTGATCAGGAGCCTGAGCTCGGCTTGAAGCTCCTCTCGTGAAGGCCAGAAGTAATCGAATCCGATTTCTTCGACCTGCGAGATGCTGACGCGATAGCCGCTTTCTTCGAATTCCTTCCGATCCGATCCGACGGCACCACCGATGTTGCCCCCCCGGAGAACCGAACCGGCAGAGAAAAAATCCTCCTTAAAGCGAGCCACATCAATCTGGGCGATGCCGCTCGCCCATTCGAGAACCGATCTGTCCTCATCGGTCGTAGTTGGCGAAGTGAGATTGAGCGTGTCGGAAATGATGCCCGCGCAGATACAGATCGCGATGGGGCGGGAGGGTTGGATATTGTGGCTCCAGAACGCGCTGCCGACGATGGTGCAAGTGGAGCCGACTGTTTTGTTGATGAATTGAATCGGCTCCTTTGTGATCAGGTTGCCGCTGAGTCGGTGGTGATCGAGCACTTCAATGATTTCAGCCTCTTCGGCACCGCTGACGGCCTGTGAAAATTCATTGTGATCAACGAGAATGAGCCTCGGGCGCTCCGGATTGACAAGATCGGCCCGTGAAAAGACGCCAACAAGACGGCTGGTTTCCGGGTCGCAGACCGGGAACAGCACCTGATGACGGTTCGACTTCAGTTTTTCTTTAATCGCCTGGAGTTTGGCTTCGGGGGAAAAGGACATGAACTCTGTTGAGACAGCGCTGTGAATTGAGCGGGCGCCCCGGATCAGTTGCGTTGTCGATGCGGTATCGCGATCCGTTACGAGGATGGTCGTACCGCTTTTTACCGCAGTGTGGATGATCGCCTCGGACGGACGGAATCCGCCTGTGATGACGAGGCAACGCACCCCCGCCTCAACGGCATGGAGCTGAACCCCGACCCGGTCGCCGGTGATGATGAGGAGTTTCTCCTTGGGAAGACGGCTGATGCGGTCCTGCATGACAGGCTCGGAGGAGCCGGCGATCATTACGAGAAAATCCTGTTCCGTTGAGCAATTCTCGGTCAGGTTAATGGCCTCGCCGTCAAGAACGCGGGCGACATTGGTTGTCGAAGTCGTGACCTGTCGCGCGAGATCACCCATGTCACTCTCCGGGATTAGGAGTGAGAGGAGATCCTGAAGGGCGATCATGCCTGTAAGGTGCCCTTCCGGGTTGGTCACCGGAAGACTGCGGTAGCCATGGACCGCCATTTTGCGGTAGGCTTCGATCACGGAGTCCGTCGCCATCGCAGTCGAGGCTTCGCGATGGCAGATGTCACCGGCCCGGAGATTGACGTCGCTCATGAGCTTCGGGCGGTTTACCCCGGCAAGTTGCAAAACCCATTCAGTGCGGGCATTGGGAGGTCCGCAGCACGCGGCAATTGCCTCGGGGATTCGGGTCTGCCGCAGCAGGTCCGCGTAGGCGAGTGCCGAGCAGATGGCGTCGGTATCGGGATTCTTGTGACCAATGACCCAAGTGGGGCGGTTTGGTTTGGCGGCAGGGAAATTATCACTCACCCGCCTATGGTCGGTCATCTTGCGGCAGATTCGACTGAAAAGTTGCCGGATCGCCGGGCTTGATACAAGACGGGCGGATTCCTACCGTGAATCACCCGAAATAATCCGGTTCGCCTCCGGGTTTCCACTTGATGCTGCATCCGGAACTGGGATACCAGGGCTCCGGGGCAGCTTTTCCGGCTAGTAGATTCTCAATTGCCCGGGAGAGATCAACTCCGGTCGCCGCCGCACCGCCACCGGGGCGGGTAGCATCAAATTGACCGGCATAGGTCAGTCGGAGATCGGAGTCGAAGAGGTAAAAATCTGGAGTGCAGGCGGCGGCATAGGCCTTCGCGACGTTCTGGGTCTCGTCGTAAAGGTAGGGGAAATCCCATCCATTCGCTCTCGCGAAGGCTTTCATGTGAACCGGAGCATCCGACGGGTAGCGGGCCACATCATTCGCGTTGATCGCGACAGTAGCGATGCCGGGACCGGAGAATGCTCTCGCGAGATCCCCCCATTTTTGCGCAAGATGGGTGACAAAGGGGCAATGATTACACACAAAGGCGACGAGAATTCCGTTTTGCCCGGCGACGAGATCTTTGAGGCGGTGAACCGTGCCTTCTCCATCCGGCAATGCAAAATCAGGTGCCGTCTGTCCCGGCTTGAGTTGAAAGGTGGAGGGGACTTCAGCCATGATTCGGGCGAGCAGGGGATGATTCAGATTACTTAAGAAATGGTAAACTTTTCGACTGCGGGTTGACATTTTACCGGATCGCGCCTAAATGTCCCGCTCTTTTTCCAATTCTTAAATCTGACGCTGAAGATGGCCACTGTAGAAGTTATTTTAAAACAAAAGATCGAGGGACTCGGCGCGGAAGCCGATGTCGTAAAAGTGAAGCGTGGTTTCGCGCGGAACTTCCTCCTTCCCCAGGATCGTGCTTACGAAGCCACGAAGGCCAATCTCCGCCATGTGAAACATCTCAACGAACTCCGCGTCAAGCGCGAGGAAACGGAAATGGCTGACGCGGAAAGCGCTGCCGGCAAGCTTAAGAAGCTGCGTCTTTCCATCGTGCTTTCTCTCGGTCAGGGCGGTAAAGCCTTCGGTTCGGTGACAACGGCTGACATTGCCGCTCTGATCAACGAGAAGAGCAAGCTCAATATCGACCGTCATCAACTGGTGCTCGAAAGCCCGATCAAGACGCTCGGCAGCTACGATATCCCGGTGAAACTTCATCCTTCGGTGGAGGCATCGGTAAC
This sequence comes from Verrucomicrobiales bacterium, assembly GCA_017991025.1. GTDB lineage: Bacteria > Verrucomicrobiota > Verrucomicrobiia > Verrucomicrobiales > DEV007 > Arctic95D-9. The sequence goes on along the minus strand of JAGNMT010000250.1, from coordinate 1,949 downwards.
GGTGCGGGTCATCGCCGCAGACGGCACCTCAGGTGGCGGTGAAGCGGGGGCATCTGACGAAGATTGAGAGACGGTTGAGAATCGAAAATAGCGATTCTCAACGAATCGCTTTGCGAAAGTCGGGCGGGTTGCTTACATAGCAGGCCGCCCTTTTTTTCGCACGGAAAGGACGGTTTCCGTTTTTCCACTTCTACGCACCCGTTCCCTATGCCTGAATTTAATGCCGCCGGAGGCGGCGGTTCCTCTTTCAAGAAAGGCGGCAATTCTCTCAAGACCGGCCCCAAAGGCCAGCGTGGTGAGGGTAATCCGTACTCCAAATCCACCAGCGGAGAAGATCCGCTGAAGTCGATGCCGGTCAACGCAGATGCGGAGCGGGCTGCCCTCTCCTGCATGTTGCTCGACCCGGTAACGATCATTCCCAAAGCGATCGAGAGACTCTCGCCCGGTTATTTCTATATCCCGGCTCATAAGATCATTTTTGAGGCGCTTCTCCATCTCTATAAGACGCGGCCCGAGGGAAAACTCGATCTCATTGTTCTCAATACCGAGTTGGCGAATCAGGGCACTCTCGATGCCGTCGGTGGTCCCAAGACCCTGGCTGATCTGCTCGATGATGTGCCGACGATTGCGCTCTTCGATGACTATGCCGAGTTTCTGAAAGAGAAGTTCATTCTGCGGCGAGTCATTCAGGATTGCACCGAATGTGTCACCGAAGCATACAGCAGCCCGGGAAGTCCGGCTGAGTTCCTCGATTCAGTCGAGAAAAAGGTGCTGCAGATCCGAAACGAGACGACTCAGGAGAAGGGGATTGAGGAAATGCGGGTCCATGTCCTCAAAGTTATCCAGTCCATTGATGACATGTATAATTCCGACGGGAATTCAGGCGGGATCATGACCGGATTTCACGATCTCGACGCAATGACGAACGGCTTCCACGGCGGTGAAATGATCGTCATTGCGGCACGCCCTTCGATGGGGAAAACTTCTTTTGCGATGAACATTGTCGAGAACATTGCGATCCGCAAAGACAACCCGATCCCCGTGGCGGTCTTCAGTCTGGAGATGACCTCCGAATCACTCGTTCAGCGTTTGCTCTGTTCGCGGGCGAAGGTGCAGATGCAGAAGCTGCGTGGAGGATTTCTCGCCAAAGCGGATTTTCCTAAACTCATGCAGGTGGCCGGTCAGTTGGCTGAAGCGCCGATCTGGATCGACGATACCCCCGGTCTCACGATCAACGAACTCCAGGCCAAAGCGCGACGTCTCAAGCAGCAGCATGGCATTAAATTGATAGCTATAGATTACCTGCAGCTTCTCAAAGCTCCCGACGTGGCGAGAAAAGACGGACGGGAAAAGGAGATCGGTGAAATTTCGGGGGGGATCAAGGGTATTGCCAAGGAATTGAATATTCCCATCATCGTTCTTGCCCAGTTGAACCGGAATCCCGACTCTCGCGGTGGCAAGCCGCGAATGAGTGATCTTCGGGAATCCGGATCGATCGAGCAGGATGCCGATCTCGTCGGGTTGTTGATGCGCGCCGAGGTCTACGCCGATGATGAGGAAAAGGAGAACCTTTATGGCGAGGCCGAATTTATCATCGCCAAGCAGCGGAACGGTCCGACCGGCGAAGTTCCGTTGACTTTTCACAAGGAATTCATGCGCTTCGACAACCGGGCGAAGACGGAATAGTGATCGGCGTTGGCCCCTGCATTATGACAAACTGTGTGCTCGACGGAGGTGGCTTCCCAAAGCAAGTTACGCCTACCTTTGATTCACTATGAAAGCACTCGTAAAACGTCATGATGCTCCCGGACTCTGGCTTGAGGATGTCCCGGAACCGAGCATCGGAATTAATGACGTCCTCATCAAAGTCGATCGCACGGGCATTTGTGGCACCGACGTCCACATCCACAACTGGGATGCCTGGGCGCGGAAGACGGTTCCGGTGCCCC
>JAGNMT010000249.1 GCA_017991025.1 Verrucomicrobiales bacterium | reverse complement strand
CAAGCTGCACTTTGTCGACCCCGCCACCGGAGCCAGCTGGAGAGGCTTCATTGTCTCGAGCCAACAGATCGACGACGGAGCCCGTTTTCATTACTTGTTTTCCATGGCATGCCGTGATGAGCGATGCGCTGAGTTTGAATCGATTTTTGTTCGACTCCTCGAAACCAGTTGCGACGTTGCTCAGTGATCCCGACTCCCCTCCCCTCCCCTCCCCTCCCTCTTTTAATCCCCGATCCTCATGTCATACTGTGCCAACTGCGGAGACCCGATTACCGCAACCGAAAGATTCTGTCCGAATTGCGGTCATCCCAACGAAGCGTTGTCTCCACTCCCGGAGCCAATTCCTAACACCGGGCCCCCGACTTCCGTGAAGCCGGTGGTTTCCATGCCGATTCCCAAGCGCGCCAGTTCACCTGACAAAGCGCTTCCGAAGAAGAAGCTCTCCGGCTGCGCCATCGCCGGCCTGATTGGAGGGGGCGTTATTGCCCTCTTCATCGTGATCCTCGTGATCGTTTTTACCCTGGCCTATTCACTCAGTTCGGGCGCGGTTGAAGCGATGAGCACCCACTTGGCGCTTCTGAAAACGGGAAATATCGAAAGCGCCTACGCAGGAACCTCCAGTGGATTCCGCTCCGTTACTTCTCTGGAACAGTATCGCGCTTTTATCGCGTCCTACCCGGTTTTGAGCGCCGGGGGTTCCACCAGTTTTGACGAACGATCTGTCGAAAATGGCATTACCACCATCGGCGGCACGATCACTGACTCTGCCGGCGGGAAAGTGCCTCTTCGTGCAAAGCTGGTTAAAGAAGAATCGGAATGGAAAGTGATGGCGCTGGACTTGACGGCAAAACCCGGGGAAAATCAGTCGACTGCGAATGATCCATCAGTCCCGAAAGACGAAACCGAAGGATGGCTGACTCTCTTCGACGGCAAAACCTTAACCGGTTGGCAGGCCAGCGATTCGCCCGGTTCGTTTCGGGTCGAAAACGGGGCAATCCTCGCTCAAGGTCCACGCTCGCACCTCTATTACACCGGACCGGTACAAACCGCCAACTTTACGAATTTCGAATTCAGCACCGAAGTGCAGACCGCTCCCGGAGCGAATTCTGGAGTCTATTTTCATACCCGGTTGCAGACGCAGGGATGGCCTTCGACGGGTTACGAAGTACAACTCAGCAATAGTGACCCTCCGGGGACACAACCAGGCGCGAAGACTTCGAGAAGCGGAAGCTTGTGGGGCGTGGTGGATGCCCCGCAAGCGGTAGTTTCTGACAACGAATGGTTCACGCTCACGATCCGGGTCGAGGGCAAACGAATTATCACCACGATCAATGGAGTGACCATGGTCGACTATACGGAACCGTCCGACATCGTTCGTCCGGAGAACCTCGCCGGGCGTCTACTCTCAAACGGCACCTTCGCTCTTCAGGCATCCGACCCGGACAGCAAGGTGTTATTCCGATCCATCCGCGTCCGCCCCCTGACGCCTCCCCAAACGGCGTCTGAGGCGACACCGCAACCGGGCTCGTCTTCGGTGGGTAAAATTGTAATCGGTGCCGGTCGGAACCCCAAGGGAGCCCTACTTAATCCCGGTCGGCCGATCCCGACAGGATCGCCGACGATCAGTGCGGACATCGAGTTGATCAATCACCCTCTGGGAGAACGGGTCCAGGTTTGGGTGGAGCGGGACGGAAACCGGACTGAGCCCGTCGATGCCACCATCGAAGGGGCCGGCAGCGGGGTCATTCCCTACGATTTGCAACTCAACAACACCCCTTTTCCGAAAGGCAACTACACCGTGGTAGTATTGCTCGGCGAAACGAAACGGTTCTCAGCGCCATTTGAAATGCGCTGAACCCGACCGGGCATGCCTGCCATGAACACCCTATACAAATGAGCTTTTGCATTCAGTGTGGTGCCGCCCTGAAAACGGGGGTTCACTTTTGTCCGGCTTGTGGCGCGGCAGCCCTGCACAGCGCGACAAAAGTCGCCCCCTCACTATCGGAAGCGACACGATCCGCCAGCCCGGTGCTCCGGGCGCAGAATTCCCGCCCGTGGGGGATCATCGGGGCGGTCGGTTGCGTCGGTCTAGGGCTGCTCGGGGTCATCGCCCTCCTGTTGCTCTACTCATTCGGAAATCGAAAGCCTGCTCCGCCCGCGCCTCCCCAATCGGTCACAACGGCATCCGTCCCGCCCGAGGTTCCCGAAATCGCTTTTCGCACGGTATCTCATCCCAATGATAGGCTCATTTACGAAATCCCCTCACATTGGGAAGAGACCGGTGGTGCCGGAGAGTTTCGCACGGCGCCACCTGCGGGCCATCCCGATGCAAATGCGGCCTGGGTCCGCACAAAATCCATCCCCCGGAAAAAGCAGGGAGCGGATAAACAGCTTGCCGATGCCCTGGGATCATGGCTCACGAGCCTTTCGGGACTTCAAATTGACGAGACGTATCCCGTAGTGACCCGCCCGAACGGTGAAGTCGTTACCGACGCGGACTCTGTCGCCAAAGATGAAGTGCTTCTCTTCAGCACAGTGGTGACTTTCCATTTCACCGATCCAAAATCCGGAAAGCGCTGGCGCGGCCTCTTTTCCGCCTCCGAGCAGGCTGATGGCCGCGGTGACTTCTCCTACCTTCTGGGGGTAGCCTCTCTGGAAGAACGGTGGCTCGACTTTCAGCCCGTTTTTGTTCGTCTGCTAGGCGCAAAGATCGGCTTAAAGCCGAAATGAGATACCTGTAATTTCTCGGGAAGCGAAGAAGAGATCTTCCGGTCGTGATAGAAGGCGAACCCCAAACAGTTAACTGCCAAAACATGAAAATCGAGCCACCGCAGAACCGGTCTTTGATGCGATCAGCCGGTCGCATCTTTATCGTCTCTCTCCTGATTTTCGGTACCCCGTTCTCTGTTCCCTGCGGAAAGGCACTGGGGTTGGAATCGAAAGACCCGGTCGTCACATTCGCTTCGTTTCTCCGTTATCGGCCGCTCTTGTCTCAAGCGTCGTCATCAGGCGAAAGTGGTGATATCAAAGTCATGCCGGATGGAACCCGAAAGCGGCGTTGTCCCTCCTGCGGCGAATACCATCTCGATGTTCAGGACGCTGAAACCGTCATGCCGCCGGTGCAAACACCTCCACCCGTTCCACCCGTTCCTGATACAACCGTCGGCCTCCCGTTTGATTCCCCTGACACGGGGAGCTCTGACTCGATGCCGCTCCCGCCCGGTGAAGACGGGGACGATTCATCAATTACGAACCGGTCTGTCGAGGACGCCGCCCGTGGGGGCATCTCATCCCTCGTGACTGCGGGTATCACGGCTCTGGGAGCGGGTCTGATGATGTTAGGATCAGGAGTTAAACCGAGCGAGGTGATCGATGGTCTTCGGGAATGGATAGACGGAGAAGGAGAAAAAGTGCCATCGTTTCCCCCCGATCTTGATGAATTCGAACAATGGCGGCATTGCTACGAATCCCGTGGATGGAGTTACTCCGAGTCCAATGGCACGGCACAATTTACGCCCGTCGAAGGCGCTTCCGACGAGCGCGGCTGGACCTTCTCGGAACAACGGGGTGAGTTTGTTTCTCCCGGCGAAAGCCATCGGCCTCCTCCGCTACCCAGCCCGGCGGATGTTGCCTATCGGGAGGAAGTCCGCCTTATGCAGGAGGATCTCAAACGCCACCAGGAACTTCTTGATCGGGAAAAGGAGAGGCTCAACGAATACCAGAAGGCGGGCCTCGACCCTCTGCGGGGGACAAAAGAGCGCATTCGGGAATACGAAAAGCTCGTCAAACTGAGTCGATCCGAGTTGGATCGATTGCATGAATCGACTTCAGTCCAGAGCGGCGATCGGCAACCCGTTCTTGAACCTGACCTGAAAGCTGAGGCGGCTGAGCGCGTAAAAACGCGGGCTGACATCGACAAACTGATCGACAGCGAGATAGCGGTGGAGAACTCGAAGGCGAGACTTTCCGGCTCTCCTATTCAGCGCAGTCGTTTTCGCTTGCCACCCGAACTCGATGATCCCGGAGAAGGAATCTAATCACGGTAGAGCAACTTTTTTTCTTTCTCATGAACTGTAAGCACTGCGGCAACCTGATATCAGCCAACGCTAAATTCTGCACCTCCTGTGGTGCCCCCGTCCAAGATGCCCCGGAAGCTCACCGGACTCCTCCGCCCTTACCTCATCCCGCAGTCGGGGCGGCTCAGGATGACTGGTCTATCTTTTTCCAATCGCTGGGCAGTGATCTCCTCAACGTGATCTGCTTGTCTCCGGGGCGTTTCGGATTTGAGGGCGAGAGAAAAGTTAAAGCATTGTTAAGCCGGACGACTTTGCACTATGAAGCATTGGCGTTGCTCGATCCCGCAGCGAAGTTGATCCAATGGTGGGAAAAGTTATCCGAATCCAGCTTCGGGGTGGCTCCCGAAAACTTCGGGGTCACTGCTGAATCCTACCGCCAGAAAGGAGCATCGATTGAGATCCAGAAGACGGTGCAGACGCCGGGTGGCGGGTATACCTATCATTACGGCGATCTGCGAACCGTGGTGGAGGCCGAGGCACGGCGACGAGGGTGGAATTTCAAACTTCTCCTGGCACGCCCCACCGGGTGATCAACTCAGCCAAACCGGTCCGGAGAAAGCAGATCCAGATTGACCGGCGACGTCTCGCCCTCGAGGAGCGACGAAACAATCCGCCCCGTCGCCGGGGCGAGGCTCAGTCCCATCATGGCATGGCCGGTCGCGACGATGAGATTTTCCCAGCGCTGCGAGCGACCCAGATAGGGCATGCCATCGGGCGAGACGGGGCGAAGCCCGACCCAGGGTTCAATGTTGATAAAGTCTTTCTCTTCGAAAGCGGGGAAATATTCAGGCACCGCCCGAATGATTCCCCGGACCCGTCGCAGCGCGATGGACTCATCGATGCCCGCGATTTCCATGGTTCCGCCGAAGCGCAGCGCGCCCTCCATCGGGGTGACGGCAAGACGCGCCTCGGTGCAGATACTGCAGAGTTCGGGAAGCTGCGCCGGCTTGCTCACGGTGAGGCTGTAGCCTTTTCCCGCCTGCATCGGGAGCCGCAGTTGAAGAGCCTTCGCCAGTTCCGCCGACCAGACGCCACCGCAGAGGACAAACTCGTCGGCCTCGACTTCACCCTTTGAAGTCTTCACGGCGATGAGGCGTCCCGATTCCGAAACGAACCCGCGAATCTCTGTCTCCCAGAGAAAAGCGGCACCGAGGCGTTTTAATTCATCCTCCATCGCCACGATAAAACGACCCGGCGAGAGGTGGCAGTCCTTCGGGAAATAGACGCTGCCGCAGACATCCATGGTGACCTCAGGATCGAGAGCCGCCGTTGCTTTGGCATCGAGCACGTCGGCCGGAATCCCGAGCGATCGCGCCATCGCTGCGGTGTGGGCTTCTTCATCGAGAGTCTCCTGCTTTTTGCAGAGCATGAGAAGTCCCTTTTTCACCAGACCAAAGTCGAGATCCATGGTCTCGAAACACTCGCGGCTGAGGAGACTTAGGTCCCGAAGAATCGGAGCGGCCGCCGCAACGCGCGCCGCGGTGGACGCCTTCCAGAAGCGAAGCCCCCAGTCGATGAGATCCCTATCGAGTCGCGGTTTGATGTAAAAGGGCGACTCCGGATTCCACATCCATTTTAAACCGAGCCCGACCATGCCCGGAGCCGCGAGAGGAATGAAATGGCTAGGGACGATCATGCCCGCATTCCCGAACGAGCATCCGTCACGCGACTGTGAATGGCGATCAATGATCGTAACCTGCATGCCGCGCCGCGCGCAGGAAAGGGCAGTGTTGAGACCGATGACACCGGCCCCGAGAATGGCGACCGATTTGCTC
>JAGNMT010000248.1 GCA_017991025.1 Verrucomicrobiales bacterium | reverse complement strand
GATTTCCAGCAGAATCAGGAAGACCTTCTCAAGAACGCCGAGACCCAGGCGAAGAACAACGTGAAGACCATGTTCATTCTCGACGAGATCGCCAAAGCCGAGGGCATCACCGTGAGCGAAAATGAAATGTCCCAGCGTGTCGCGATGATCGCCTACCAGCAGCAGCGCCCTCTCAAAAAGTTTGCCCGCGAGCTCCGTGACCGGAACGCCTTCGGCGAAATCCGTCAGGATATCCTGATCTCCAAGACGATAGAGTTTCTGCGTGCCAACGCCACCGTGACCGAAGTCGATCCACCGGAGAAAAGCGCGTAAGCTCCCTCTCCATTGAGCGACTGACACACTGCGGCATTCGAAATCTTAACTAACCTATCTGCCACCATGAATTTAGACAACGTCCAGGAACTTTCCCCCCTTCTCCCCGCCCACCTTCAGAATCGTATCATCGATCCGATGAAGAACGTCAGCGTGATCGAGAAGGAGGGAAACACGATGATCCAGTTCGACCTTCTCTCCCGTCTCATGAAAGACCGGATCATCTTCATCGGTGAGGGTATCAGCGACCCGCTCGCGAACTATGTCATCGCCCAGATGCTCTATCTCCAGATGCAGGACCCTAACAAGGATATCAACGTCTACATCAACAGCCCCGGCGGATCCGTCACCGCCGGCCTTGCGATCTATGACACGATGCAGTTCGTCACCTGCGACGTGAACACCTATTGCATGGGCATGGCCGCCAGCATGGGTGCCGTGCTCCTCACTGCAGGGACGAAAGGAAAACGTTACGCCCTCCCGAACTCCCACATCATGATCCACCAGGTATCCGGTGGCGCCCAGGGAACGGCCTCGGACGTCGAGCGCACCGTCGAGTTCATGTATTCGTTGAAAAAGCGCCTCAATCAGATCCTTTCCTTCCACACCGGCAAAACCGTTGAGCAGATCGAGCACGATGCGGATCGCGACAACTACATGCCCGCAAACGTCGCGGCCGAGTATGGCCTCATCGACAAGGTGCTGGAGAAAAAGGTCGTCGAGAAAAAGGACTGATCCGGAGGGAAACCGTCAGATCCGCTTCATTCCTCGCTCTTTTCTTCGCGATGCTCCGGCTTGAAAGCGGGAAGCACGGTGGCCTTGTCAGCAAACCGGTCGAAGCGATTCGAAAGGATCAGCAAGGTGGGAGCCCACAGCCCGACAAAAATGCCAAAGCGCTCGGCATGCGCCTGTTCCTCGACACTATCGCTCCCGAGATACCACCAGATAAAAATCGAAAGGAGAATCGAGAATATCCCCGCCTGGAGAAAAATCGAACTGAGAAGACGGCACATTTGTGGGTTCATGGAACGGAGTATGCGTCCGAATCACCGGCGTGGCTGTGCGGATTTTGCGTTTCTTAAGGCAATTTTCGATCCGCGCGCTATCGGAGAAAAGGGTTGGACGCCTTTTCCTCACCGATCGTCGTTGCCGGTCCGTGTCCCGGCAGGACGTATGTTTCATCCGGAAGAGGCCACAGTTTTTCCCGTATCCCCGAGATTAATTTCTCGTGACTACCATTTGGAAAATCCGTGCGCCCGATGCTCCCGTTAAAAAGCACATCGCCTGCGATCACGACAGGCTGCCCCTGGATATGGAAACAGAGGCTATCAGGAGAGTGTCCGGGGATGTGGAGAAGATCGAGCGAGAGGCCCTCAAGGGAAAGGGCGGACTGCCCGGCAAGAATATGATCAATCGTATACAGATCAATAGGGCAGGGCATCCCCATCATCAGCTCGAGTTGCTTCGAAAGCGTGAGTTCGTCGGAAGGCTCCGCATACGCATAGAGCGGGCATCCGAAACGCTCCTGGACGAGTCCCGCGTCGAGGACATGGTCATGATGCTGATGCGTTAGGATCAAACCATCGGGACGAACGCCCTTTTCCTCCAACCACCCGGTGACGCCCTCGGGAGCATCAAAAAGCCACGCCTTTCCGGCGTAACGAAGGAGGTATCCGTTTGTCTGGAAAACGCCTCCACAAAACTGATCAATCTGAAATTCCGCCATGATTTGGTCCCGTCCCATAACGTCAAATCACAAAGTCTTCAACTTTTCCGCTTTTACGAGCGACATTAGGGAGGTATGAAAGATGCTCAGTATCTCTCCATGCCACTCCGATTCGAATGCCCGCACTGTTCCTCGCGCCTCTCCGCCGGGAAAGATCTCTTCCACACCGCGATGGACTGCCCGAACTGCGGGAAGGAATTCCTGGTCCCGGCACCACAGGATATCAAGCTGCCTTCTGATAAGCTCAAATTCATCTGCCCGCACTGCCGTCGGAAGCTCTCTGCGACCCCCGAACAATTTGGGACCGAGATGCCCTGCCCCTTCACGAACTGCGGTAAACCGATCCGGGTCCCTGAACCGGAGTGGCGAAACATCGGGGACAGTGAGGGGTAGTCCGTATTCCTCAGGGCCGGGTCAGCACGAGATGAGCGGATACCTTGATCTCGTCCTTCACTTTTATAAACCCGAGAACCGAGGGCGGGCTGATCCCACTGTCTTTAAGTGAAACGGGAAATGACACGGTGCACTTCACGACCTTACCGTCGAACGACCAGTCGGAAACCCGACCGGTCAACTGATGCGTCTTCCCTTTCAATCTCATCGTAAAGGGAATCACGGTCGGTCTCGGAACAGGCTTGTCTGCAGCCGGTTGAGTCTCTGCTGCTTTCATCCCCGCAATATCGACAGCGATCTCCGGATAGGTCGTGATGTCGAGGCTTTTATGCATCGCATCGTCCCGCTTTTCGTCATCGGTATTCATCCCTTTCGCTTTCACGACAACCTCGCAGGCCGCTGTCGCACTTGCCGGGTCGTCGAACCCTGTCACCGCGACCGTAAAGGGCTCCGCCGCTACCTTCCCTGAAAAATTGTGCAGAGTCGATTCACCGGTGAACGTGACATTACAACTGCCTTTCCACTTTTCAGTCTGAGCGGAGGCCTGGTGAGAAATCCCGCCAAGTATGGCGAGCACGGCGGGGAATGCGATAGGTAGGTACTTCATATAGGGAGAGGGATGGCTTGGGATCAGACAATCGGGAGCAGAGTTAGAAAATAGAGTCGCATCATGCCCATCAAAAAGGGTCGTGATTTCTCGATTCCGAAACCGCAGCGCTTGAAAAGAATCTGAAGCTGTTCGTGATCCGGAAAATCTCTGATACTCGAAGAGATGTAGCCGTGCACTTCAGGGTTTCCGTGCAGGACCAGGCCCCAGAAACTCCCCCAGATTTTTAGCATTAGATACTGGATCTTCTTCGCCAAACGGCCTTTGGGTTTTGAAAAATCGAGAAAAGCAAGATGGCCGCCGGGCTTCATTACCCGTCTGAACTCACGGATAACTTCCTCGAGATCCGGAGCGTTGCGTATGGCATAACTGCCGGTGAGAATATCAACCGAGTGATCGGGGAGCGCCAGTCGGCTCATATCCCGAACCGCAAAGCGGACGTTAGGATTTTGATTTCGCTGCCTCGCGATGTTGATCATCTCGGCGGTCAAATCAACGCCGAGAATCTCTCCGTCCTGATATTTTCCGGCAAGGAGAAAGGTCACATCTCCCGTACCGCAGGCGACATCCACACAGACCGGTCTATCCATTGCAGGGAGACCTTCGATGAGATGGCGCTTCCATGAGGCATCGCGTCCGAACGAGAGTCCGCGTGTCGCGATGTCGTAACGGGGGGCTGACTCGGCAAAATGCTTTTCATTGTAAAGCCGCTTTCCCTCGCTCGAATCGAGGTGGTCCTTTGCCTTCAGGTTAAAAACTTCCTTCATGGCCGAATATCAGAAAAGAACGGGATGGATGAGGCGGACGATAACGACATAACGTGCAGAGGTTCCGATGAATCATCGAAGGATCAGTGTATCAGCTCCCGATCAGGTGGAGGAGAATGAGAGGAAACGCCGGGGAAACTTTCTCGCCGAGAGGATGATATTTGAGTGCCCCCCGGACGAAGTCGGGCAGATGGGCAAAAGAGAGCGGCGGAATCAACAGTCGACGAAGCGGGCTGCGGAACAGCGAGGCCGTAAGGTGCGTAATGCCGCGATAGGGGCGCGTCATTTTCTCAGCCGCTCGGGTGTATTCGCGAAACGTTTCCTCCCGGGGCACACCGTCCCGCAATTGGGCAATGAGCGCTTGTCCAGCGAGCTCCGCCATGAGAATGCCATGAGTCATGCCCATTCCCGCGATGGGATCCAGACTTTCCGTGACATCTCCGAGCAGCATGACGTCGCCATAGGTGTATGGTCGCCGGGTGCATCCGACCGGTCCGACCTGAAGCGGTTCGCCCATGGGAATTCCTTTAAAATGGGATTTTTCCGCAGCCTCCAGCAGCAACTGCTCCTGCAGCCTGGAATCCTGGAGACGTTTCACCTGCCTCTTCTCGGCGAGAAAGGCGACATTGAGGCGAGTCTCGCTGACCGGAGTGCAGTTGACTTCAAATCCGTCCCGGAGAAGAACCACAACCTCCCCGGCGGATTGGGAAAAGGAACCTTCCAGGATAAAACTCATGCCCCACAGGGGTCTGCCCGTTGATGTTTTCGGAATACCAAGACGGGCGGCACTCTGAGAATTCGCTCCGTCAGCAAGAATGACCTGTCTCGCCCTGAGCCGCTCACCATTTGCCAGATGAACCATCCCGTGTCCTATCCGTGATTCAATCTGAGTGACCGGGGAACCGAAAAAAGAACGCACCGTCGGGAGCCTGCTGGCGTGGGTCGCCAGAGCCGAGTCAAGGAGATAGCGCTGCATCCCGACACCCCGGAGCGGACGACCTTTTCGGGAAGAAAACGCAAATGATCGCGTTCCCAGATCGATTCGGTAGGAATAGAAGGGTTTTCCAGCGGTCGAAGCTAGATCCGCTTCGAGCCCCATGCGACGAAGTGCCTCGAGGGCAATGTCGGAAATGCCTTCTCCACAAGCCTTGCGACGGGGAAAATGCTCACGATCAATCAGCGCCACCCTCAGCCCCTCCTTCCCGAGAAGGCTGGCCAACGACGCGCCCGACACCGACGCGCCAACGATCGCCGCATCATAGAGGTCATTCATTGTAATTGTAGGACGATTTGGAGAGCCTTACTATTAGGCGTGTTTACGGTAGTCTTCTCCGCCCCCCCTTGAGCCGCAACTTCATCGCCAAATCTTACGGCACGAGCCGCCGACATTTGGACCTGCCACCGTTCCGAAAACCATACTGCGGGTCGACATAAGCGTCAAATCGGGACTCCAGAGTTTCGGCCATCCTCTCCAGAATTGCCTGGCCTGCTGAGGGCACGGTTGAAGCGCATTCCCTCCTTTTAGCGTGGCCCACCCCTGCTGCGCAAGGCGCATCCCGGTGACCTATGTTACTACAGGGGACCTTTTTCCAATGGGGGAATGCTTACACATGGCCGAGGGAATCGACAATTCGCTGTTTCGCTGCCCGCCTTGCCGGAGCGACCGCCGCGAGGGAGGTGAAAATCACGAGCAGAATGAAGGTGGTGAGCAGGTAAGTCGGCAGCAGGCGAATCTCCCAGACGATCTCGCGCGAGGTCACGGGCGGCTCCCAGGTTGGCTTGATCGCCCGGATGAGGACGGCGATTCCCACCGTGATGATGAGTCCGGTGAGTGCACCAATGATGCCGAGAAGGGCACTCTCGATGCTGAAAAGCCAGATCACTCCCGGTTGCTTCAGACCGATCGCCCGTAGAGTGCCGATCTCTTTCGTTCGCTCGATCACGGCCATGCCGATCGTATTGAGCACCGACATCGTCACGATGGTCGTGATGATCGCGAAGACGAGTCCGAAGATGACGTCGAACATCCGTTTCGTCCGCAGATAGAGCGCCGAAAACTCGTACCAGGGGATGACCTCCCAGGCGGA
>JAGNMT010000247.1 GCA_017991025.1 Verrucomicrobiales bacterium | reverse complement strand
AAAGATCCCGCATCATGAACCCACAGTGCGGGGTCGGGACGGAAGGTCGGGTAGACCCGGCAGTTGATCGTCGGATCGCTGGCGATGGCTTGATGATGCTCGAGGGAGTGCGTCGGATCATCTGTCGTGCAAAGCGCACGGACTTTGCTCATTTCGAGGAGACCTCGACAGGAATGGGTCGGCCGGGCGAGCATCTCATTGCCACGCTCCCAGACTTCGTCCGCTGTTTTTGGAGAGAAGAGTCCTTCGAACTCGAAGTAGCGGGAGAGCTCAAGGTGGGTCCAGTGGTAAAGCGCATTTCGAAGACAGTGCGGGACTGTCTCCGCCCAGGCGTCGAACTTATCGCGGGGTGCCGCGTTTCCGGTGATGCGTTCTTCGGGAATGCCGTTCGCCCGCATCCCCCTCCATTTATAGTGATCACCGGCGAGCCAGATGTCGTAGAGGGTTTCGAATTTCCGGTCTGCCGCAATTTCGTTCGGCGGCAGGTGGTTGTGAAAATCGATGATGGGTTCGTCCTTCGCGAACTGATGGTAAAGCTCTTTTGCCGCCGTCGATTGCAGCATGAAGTCGTCGTGGATAAAGGGGGTGGGCATGGCATCGGAATTGTCGCGAAGAATGCGGGGAGAGCAAAGGGAAATCGGTGGAGGTGCAGGGGTGTCCTCCAGGTCGCGACCGCGTATGCCCGACGCGAGAACAGGTGGCGACGTGGACGTCACCACTACCACCAGAGCAGCGCGCAAATCAGCACGACCGCCCCGTAGGCCGCTCCGGCGAGGGCCCCTGTTTTCAAGCGCCCGTCCCCGGCGAGAACCCAGTTGATCTGGTCCCGCATCAGATACGGCATTCCCACCCAGAACATGCCTTTGAGGGCAATGGCGTAGGCGAAAGCAACGAGGAGCAGCCGCGTCTGGGGTTCCTTAAGAAAGGCAGAGTCGAGAATCGGGGCCGCCGCGAGGATCATCAGAAAGCCGAGGGCGCGGACCGCGAGAAACTCTTTTACATAGACTATCACCCCGACACATCCCGCAATAAGAACGAGCTGCACGGGCTTCTCAATCTTGAAAAATTCACCCAGATCCATGCAGGACCAAATGATGAAAGACCAGGCGAAGGCAATAATGACTAGAATTGTTCCGATTTTCTCGTTGCGAGGAAAACGCTTCAGCCAGGGTTTTACGATATCCGGTTTGAGCAATGCGACGGCGTGACTGGCAATTAACCACACCCCGATGAGGATGCCCATCCACTTGAGGGGGATTCCGGGTTCGTAGAGCAAATTGTAAATGGCCTGCATGGGAAAAACGTCGGTCAGACTCGGACTGATTCCGTTTATTGCAAGACCGGATGCAGCCCGGGCGAAGGCGTTATCACCGGATTGCCGTAGAGGGTGAAGCCCGAGCACTCTTCAATTTTTACGTCGAAAAGTTGCCCGGACAGGCGATTAGCGTTCCCGTCGAAGATGACGATGCGGTTTGTCCGTGTCCGCCCGGTGAGGCGTTCCTTGTTATAGCGGCTGGGCCCTTCGCAGAGCACCTCGTGAGTCTGGCCGACATGGGCATGATTTTTGCGTTCGACGATGGCATCGACCAGGGCGAGCAGATCCTGGTTTCGTTCCTCCTTGACCCGTTCCGGCAACTGGTCTTCCATCTCCGCCGCCGGGGTATCCTTGCGCTGTGAGTAGCGGAAGACAAAGGCCTGGTCAAACTGCAGGGTTTCGACCGCCTTTTTGGTTTCAAGGTAATCTTCCTCGGTCTCGCCGGGAAAGCCGACAATGATATCCGTCGAAATCGCGATGCCGGGCCGGGCGACCTTCATCTGCTCGCAGATTTCAATAAAACGTTCCGCCTTATAGGGGCGGTGCATCCGTTTCAGAATACGGTCCGAACCTGACTGCATCGGGAAATGGACATGATCCACTAGCTTCGGGAGATAAGTAAATGCCTCGATGACATCCTCCTTGTAGCCGATCGGATGGGGGGAGGTGAAACGGATCCGCTTGATGCCGTCGATTTCATGAACCGCCTCGAGGAGCTGCACAAAGGGGCTCTTTCCGTCCACTTTTGGAAATTCGTGGCGACCGTAGAGATTTACGATCTGACCGAGGAGCGTCACTTCCCGCACACCCTGATCGGCGAGGCGTTTACACTCGTCGACGATTTCCGCAATGGGGCGGGCGCGTTCAGAACCCCGGGTGAAGGGCACGATGCAGAAGGTGCACTTCATGTTGCAGCCCTGCATGATGCTGACAAACTCGCTTACCGCGTAGTCCTTCACGATATGATCGCGTATCGTGTTCTGCGAGGCGACTTCCTCTTCGATATCGACAATGGGGAGACGGAGGTCGTCCATCTGCGCCTCCTCCTTTGCCTTCATCAGGCTGACACAATGATCGACGACGCGATGATACTTCTGCGTTCCGGCGACGAGGTCGAGGTGCGGCACTTCTTTCAACAACTGATCGCCCCGGCTCTGCGCCATGCAGCCCATCATGCCGAAGACGAGATTCGGATTGTTTTTCCGGTACTTGCCGAGGCGGTGCATGTTCCCGAGTGCCTTCTGCTCCGCCTGATCGCGGACTGAGCATGTGTTCATCAGCACGACATCCGCGTCATCGGGTTGCGGCGTGACCGTGAAGCCTCGTTCGACGAACATCTGCACGACCTGCTCGGAGTCACGCTCGTTCATCTGGCATCCAAAGGTTCTGAGAAAGACTTTCGGCATCGCGGCTGGCGTCGAGGGTCAGGGAAAAGGGCGAGTTTAGCCGCCTTTTGCCTCGGAAACAAGGAGTTTGGGGAATTTTGGGGTGGCGAGGTCGCACCGTCAAGGCGCAGGGCCGATTGCAGGGATTTGCCTACCTGTTATACCCTGATGCGGTTTCCTCAGCGGAAGGTTCAATTTTTGAATGCCGGCCCGGGCGGTGATACGGCCGAGGGCAGCCTGGTCCGGCTCGCATGAACTTGTGACGCAACTAAGATTGGCTTTTTCCCGTCCAGTGGCATCCTGTAAACGTAGCAAAGCTTAAGCCTCGCTCAACCTTCCCGCATTCATGACAACTACCCCTCCCGCCATCACGCTACGTGCTTCCGCCGATCGTGGCCATGCGAATCACGGATGGCTCGACACCTATCACAGTTTCAGCTTCGCGCACTACATGGACCCCGCTCACATGGGTTTCCGCAGTCTTCGTGTCATCAATCAGGATCGCATCGCTGCCGGGGCGGGATTTCCGACCCATCCGCACCGCGATATGGAGATATTCAGTTACGTCCTCGAGGGTGCCCTCAGCCACAAGGACAGTATGGGGAACGCCCGTGAACTCCACCCCGGTCAGATCCAGCTCATGAGCGCCGGTTCCGGGGTGACCCACAGTGAGTTTAATCCCTCAAAGAGCAACGCACTCCACATGCTCCAGATCTGGATCCAACCGGATGCGCTCGGATTGGTTCCCACCTACACCGAATGGCACCCTGACGCCGGAACGAAGCCGAGCGGGAAGGAACTCGTCATCTCCCCCGATGGTCGCGATGGCTCGGCCCTTATCCGGCAGGATGCCTTCGTCTTTCGGGTCCTCCTCCCGGCGGGAGAAAGTGTCACCCACGAGCTTTTCGAAAATCGTGCACTTTGGTTGCAAGCTATCAGGGGTTCGGTGCGTCTCAACGAGACCTCCCTCCGTCCCGGTGATGGAGCGAGCGCTGAATCCGCCAGTTTATACCGGCTCACTGCCGGGGATGAACCGGTCGAAGCCCTTCTCTTTGATCTTGCCTGATTTTCCGAACAACCACCTAACTAATACCCCGTCAAATCACTATGAAATACCTCCCGCTCGTCGCCCGTTATCTCCTTGGAGCCCTCTTTGTTATCTTCAGTCTGAACTTCTGGTTTGGATTTATCCCGATGCCGTCGCCGGCGGAGGGTTCCCCTGCCGCCGGATTCATCGGGGCGCTTTATATGTCGGGATTTCTCTCCGTGGTGAAGGTGTTCGAGCTCCTCGGCGGCATACTGCTCCTCACCGGGCGCTACGTTAATCTTGCTCTTGGAGTTCTCGGGCCCATCGTCGTCGTCATTGTTCTCTATCATGTTCTCATCCTCGAAGGCGGTTATCCGATGGCTGCACTTCTCGGCACTCTCGCCATCGTCGCCCTCGCCGGACGTCGCGAATTTATCACTTCCCTCGTTTCCTCGAAATAGTCCGCCTCGCCACATCTCGTATCTATCCACCGATTCATGACTCTCGCTCCTCTTTTCCAGCCCCTTAAAGCGGGTGCCCTTAACCTCCCGAATCGGATCCTCCTCGCCCCGCTCACGCGGACCCGGGCTGAGGCGGGTCATGTTCCCGGTGATCTTATGGCGGAGTATTACGCGCAGCGTGCCGGAGCCGGGCTTATCATCGCGGAGGCGACGATGGTCATGGAGGGAAATTCGTCCTTCATCAGTGAGCCCGGTATTTATTCCGGTGCCCAGGTCGAAGGGTGGAAAAAGACAACGGATGCCGTCCATGCGGCGGGTGGACGTATTTTTCTCCAGCTCTGGCATGGGGGGCGTGCCTGCCACCCGCTCCTCAACGGGGGAACCCAGCCAGTCGCCCCCAGTGCGATTCCGATTACTAACGACGAGGTCCATACGCCTCAAGGCAAAAAGCCCTACGTCGTTCCCCGCGAACTGCGTGATGACGAGATACCCGGCATCGTCGAGGGCTTTCGAAAGGCGGCAGAGAATGCCAAAGCAGCCGGCTTTGACGGGGTGGAGGTCCACGGGGCGAATGGCTACCTCATCGACGAGTTTTTGCGTGACGGGGCTAATCACCGCACCGGTCCTTACGGGGGCTCCATCGAAAACCGCGCCCGCTTTCTCCTCGAAGTGGTCGACGCCGTCATCACGGTCTGGGGCGGCGACCGGGTGGGGTTGCGGATTTCCCCGCTCAACAGCTACAACAGCATGATAGACAGTGATCCCGTCGCGCTGGTCACTTACCTCGCAGGAGCTCTCAATGAGCGGCACCTCGCCTATCTGCATGTCATGAGAGGGGATTTCTTTCAACAGCAGAGTGGTGATGTCCTCACGACGACTCGTGAAAACTTCAAAGGGGTTCTCCTGTCGAATATGGGCTACAGTGCCGAAGAAGCCGCTGCCGACATCGCTGCCGGGAAGATCGACGCTGTTGCCTTTGGCACCTCCTACCTCGCCAATCCCGATCTTCCCGAACGTTTCGCCGCCGGAGCCGAACTGAACGCCCCGGATGCTTCGAGGTTCTATTCCCCCGGTCCGAAAGGCTATACGGATTATCCGCGGATGGCGGGGTGATGTCGGGACGCTTTCCCCAGTCTTGAAAGACCTCGAGTGTGTCCGGGGAGACGGCTCCCTGACTCCGGAAAACCGGATTGCATTCTGCTCGTGAAATGTGGAACGTGTCCCTATGCGCCGCCGTTCCCTCTTCGCCCTGATTTCCTGCCCCGTTTTGGTGGGGTGCATCGTACTGTCCGGGATGCCATGGTCAACGGGCGTCTCGCAGAACGCCGCGGGCTTTCAACTGGTGCCGTGGAAAGATGAGCTGTTTAAAGTGCCGGCCGTTCTCGAATCCAGGCACGAGGGCGATTACCTTATTCTGGACTATCACTCGGGCCGGGACATCAACGGGCGGGACACCATCCCTGAGAAAAAAGCCAAACCGGAACGGATTTCGACGGAAATCGCCGACGTTCAGAAGGATACCAGGGTAAAAACCAAGTTCGGAGAGATCCGGCATTTCACCGTGGGCAAGACCGAAGGGGCATCGATCATTGTCATCTACTTCCACGGAAAGGGCGGCAATCGGGGGCAGGGGGTGGATGACTGGACCTTTGGCGGCAACTTCAATCGATTGAAGAATCTGGTCGTTCGCAGCGGCGGGCTCTACC
>JAGNMT010000246.1 GCA_017991025.1 Verrucomicrobiales bacterium | reverse complement strand
TTAATTTATATGGAAAATATCAAAATTACAAATAGTAAATCATCTTGCGGCGAATTAGGTGGTTTTGCCAAGGCGGTTTGTTCCCTGCGAGAGTGCCATCAAGGCACAAAAAACCCGGAACGGCGCTCGATTTTGCCGGTCCGGGTCCGTGAAATTTAAAACGAAATCAGAATATCGATCACTTCACCACTTTCATGACGCCATTCATGATCGCCCAATGACCGGGATAGGTGCAAAGGTAAGGGTAGTCACCCGCCTCCATCGGAGCGGTGAACTCGATGGTTTCTTTCTGGCCCGGCTGGACAAGTTTGGAGTGGAACAAAATGTCGGGTGAATCAGGAAGAGCGTTTTTCGTCGTGAGGAAGGCTGGATCAGCTAACCCATTGTTCGCCGCCATCCCGACGACGTCCTTTTTGCCGGGTTTTACGATCAGGACATTGTGAGGCTGGCGAGTGACGCTGTCGGCGGGGTTGACCAGTGTGAGTTTAACTTTCTGCCCCGGCTTTACGGTGAATTCCTTGATGTCGTAAATGAATTGGATCTTGTCGGCGGTCAGGGTGACCTCAACGGCCTCCTCCGAACGGGCGGAGGAAGCCCCGGCAAAGATGGCAGCGGTGGAGAGGATGCAAAGGAGTCTATTCATGTAATGCTTTTGAGGAGTTGTTCGGGGCTTACCCCGTATTTGGTGGCTTATTTTAGATTACGTCGAGTCCTTCGCAACGGACGATTTTTCGGGCAATTTGAAAAAAATTTAAAAATGATTTGGATACCTCTTAAAAAACAGTATATTTATGGAAATTTGAATATTTCCCGTTAATTTGGTTTTATATGAACAGAGTGTTGATTGTCGCAGGTGAGCGCCAGACTGGCGAAAGATTCCAAGAGGCGTTTGGCCGGGAGGGGTTCCAGACCGCCGTGGTATGGAATGCGATTCAGATGGTGGAGTTTTGTCGACAGCACGAGCCTGATTTCATGGTTCTGGATCTGGAGCTTGCCGAGCAGGGATTGTGGAGCGCTATCCAGGCCGTTCGTGGGATCGGCATGCTCGCCAACGTTCCGTTTTTCGGCCTGGTGCCCGCTGCGGATCAATCGCTTTTTGAAAATGCAAAAGCAGCCGGGTTTCTCTCCGTCTTTCCCACCCATGGCAGCACGAGTCAGGTGGTTGAAGCCGTGCGTCGGGAAGTGGCCCGCCCCCAGAGTCCGGTCGAGGAGGAAGTGACGGACGTCGTAAGTCGCGATCCCTCTCTGAACCGTCTCCGTGAACTTGCCCGTGACATCGTGCATACCTCCGCTGCGTTGACCCATCGGGTTGGAGAGTATGGTGAAGATGGCCCGGAGCTCTTCGGCTACATTCAAAATTCGGGAAGAGAGATTCGAAAGAAACTGAACGGAGTCGCGGACTTTTCCTTGCATGACAAGGAACTCCGTCACGACTTCCGCAACATGATAGGATCGGTGACAGGGTTTGCGGAATTGATCCTCATGGAGACAGGCATCTCTCAGGAATCGACGCTGGGTTTGACTCGTCTCCGGCAGAACTCGAAGGAATTTGTCGATATTCTCGATATGCAGAAGGCCGAGGCGACGGCATGACCGGCTCGTTCGTTCTTATGGCGAGGGGAAATTGAGCGGAAACGCTTTTGTGAAATTCACCTACCTATTTTCCGTTCGTCGATATACGGTGGAACATGAAAGTAGGTATCACCGGTGCGAGCGGTTTTCTCGGCTCGGCCATCATTGAGGAAGGCAGGCGGAGGGGCTGGTCTGTGGTTGCCTTTTCGCGTCGCGCTGACCGGCCTGTCGTCGGGGCTGACGAGGTCCGGCCCTTTGCGGATATCGCTGGAATAAATCTCAATGAACTCGATGCTCTTATTCATCTCGCAGGTGAACCCATTACGGGATGGTGGTCGAAGGACAAAAAACGGAAAATCAGGGGAAGTCGTGTCGATCTTACGCGAGGTATAGTTGAGGCGATCACGGCCATTTCGAGGAGTCGCCGTCCTTCCGTTTTTGTCTCGGCATCCGCGATCGGCTATTATGGAGACCGCTCCGACGAGTGGCTCGACGAGGAGAGTGATGTCGGGTTCGGCTTTCTTGCCGGTGTTTGCCGGGACTGGGAATACGCGTCTGCTCGCGGTGAGAATCTCGGTGTAAGGATCGTCAATCCCCGAATCGGCCTCGTTCTCGGTCATGGAGGCTTCCTGAAAAAGGTTCGGACAATCTTCAAACTTGGCCTGGGCGGGCGCCTCGGGCGAGGCTACCAGTGGATGTCGTGGATTCATGTGCGGGATCTGGCGAGGATTTTTGCCGAATGCGTTGAAAACCCGGGTATTCACGGTCGGGTCAACTGCGTCTCGCCGAATCCTGCGACAAACCGCGAATTCACGACCTGTTTTGCCAGAGTGCTCGGGCGGAAGGCCATTTTTCCGGTCCCCGCCTTCCTCTTAAATCGCTTGCCCGGCGGAATGGGACGCCTTTTTCTCGACAGTCAGCGTGTCGAGCCGGTTGTGATGAAGTCCTTCGATTTCGAATGGAATTTCCCTGATCTCGAAGCCGCGCTGCGTGACATCGAAACAAAGACCTGAACCTGAAGCTTTGAACTCTGTCCATTAAACCGTAACGTATCCCCATGGCCGCGCCGCAGAACATCATCGGGATCGTTTACGATTACGATCAGACCCTCAGCCCCACCTACATGCAGGATGAGGTGCTTTTTCCCAAGTTCGGTATTAACCCCGCAGAGTTCTGGAAGCGGTGTAAGACGCTCGTGGAAGAGCAGGGCTACGAGAGTGAGTTGGCCTATCTCAAAGCCATGATCGATTATCTCGAGATGGACGGGCCGAGCAACGCGGACCTCAAAGAACTCGGCAAGGGTCTTCAGTTTTTCCCCGGCCTACCCGAAATGTTTGGTGAATTGGAGGTGCTCCTGTCAGATGAGCATCGCGCCATGGGGGTGAAGATCGAGCATTACATCGTCTCCAGCGGGATCAAAGCGCTCATTGATGGCAGTCGGCTGAGGCCTTTTATTAAAGAGATTTTTGGTTGTGAGTTTGCTGAGAACAGCGCGGGACGGATTTCGTTTCCCCGTCGGGTTATCTCACACACGGCAAAGACCCAGTATCTTTTCCGCATCAACAAAGGAATGCTCGATCCCTCCGAGGACGTCAATGACCATATGCAAGATCACCTGCGCCCGATTCCGTTTCCGAACATGATCTACCTCGGCGACGGGCCGACCGATGTGCCCTGCTTTACGGTGATGAAACGTTTCGGCGGACATAGCATTGCGGTTTACAATCCGAATGACAAGACGCGGGTCAGCTTTCGCAAAGCCTACCAGCTCTCCGGGGTGGCGGGGCGGATCAAACACATCGCCCCGGCTGATTACCGCGCGGGGAGCCATCTCCGGCTTATCCTCGAAGAAACGATTCTCGATATCGCCTCACGCATTGTCGAAGTGCGGCGACGTGAAGTGATCGACGGAACCATCGCGGCACCGACACATTGAGGTCGTTTCAAATTTCGGCGATCAGCTTTTTCAGGTCAGCGGCGGACCATTGACCTGGAGCATTCGGAGTTTGAAGGTAGCCGTAATTGAGGCAGGAACCCGCCTTTGCGAGGACGAGCCGGGACAGTTTTCCGAGTGGTCCCATGCCCATCGCCGAGACAAAACGACCGTGCTCGTTATAGTAGTCGACGAGGTCGACGAGGGAAAAAAGGTCGCGCATTTCGCTGATGACGACTGCCACCTTGGCAACATCGGCACCGAGGGAAAAGGCTTCCGTCAACTTGTCTGCAAGGAGATCCCGCCCCGGGAAAGCGGTGAAGTTGTGGAAAGAGCCGATGAGGAGGGCACCGGAGGAATGCACTTCATCGGTAAATCCGGCAAAGGTCGGGGAGGCGAGCGAAGCGACCTCGGTATCGACGAGCGTGGCTGCGGCGATATGACGACGGTAGATCGCGAGACGCACCTCGTCAGAGAGATCACCGGCACCGCCTTCGTGAGGGTGTCGCACCGTGAGGAGAGCAGGGGAGGGGTGGGTCGCCATCGTTGCGGCGGCGGCGGTTTCGGAGGCGAGGAGATTGTCGAAGCGGTATTCGAGCAAATCGCAGGGTATGGAGAGAGTCGAGGCGAGGAAGGTTAAGTCCTCCACTTGAGTGACTGTCGCGACGACACGCGGGGATGATAGATCGATGCTCACAGGGGGAGAGAGAACGACGGGAAGGCGGGAAAATCAACAGGAGTCTCCCACGTCCTCACATTGTCCTTCCACGTCTCGAATTTCCCGTCTTCGCCTGCGGACCAGATGAGGATGCACTCGGGGAGAGAGGTGCCCGGCACTTCCGGGTTCTCGACTTGGTTGTCATAGTTCGAGTCAAAGCGGACCCGGTAGTAATTCCCCCACGGGTCCCAGAGTTCACCGCTACCGTCGGCGTCGAGGGTGACGCCACTACGGAATCTGTCATTACCCATGGGTTTTGCGGCCCTGTCAGTGAAAAAGGCAATCCCTCTCGGATTCATCTTGTCGGGTTCCTTTTCTTTATCGGCACCCAGTAGGATGTCCATGAGCGCGTGACTTGAATCCAGTGTGGTGTCCGAGTCTTTATTCTCAAAAGGGTATCGCCGGTATTCGGTGAAATAGGCGGAGATGGAATTTTTGAGGTTGTGAGCGGTGGTCTCTGCGCGATTGTTCACTTCAAAATGATGGTGGGGTAGCCCGGTAATTGAGAAAAGAACGACCATAAAAAGTAGTAGAGCAAGAAGGACAACTAAAATTACCTTCACGATTCCGATGACAATGTTCTTTCCCTTGGATGTTTTTTCCATGACCACATTTCAGCGAGAGCTGTTTACAAAGTAAAACCAATTCCACCCAGCCCCACAAAAAAGCCCCGCCGTTTCCGGCGGGGCTCATTCTCCTCGGGTCATCTCTCGGCCCTTATCAGGCTTTCTGAGTGTCCTCGGGGAAGGTGGTGTCCTGGGTTTCAGGAACACCGGGGATGCGGATGGGACGGATGGGCATGGCACCGTTTAGATCAATGTTGTCCGGCACGAGTTTCTGCTGGGCGTTCCACATGTCATCCCAGGTGATGCGCTTGCCCGAATAACAGGCAGTGCGGCCCAGGATGGCCATGGTTGTGGAATGCCCGATCCACTCGGCGTCGTCTTTGCGCTCTCCGGAACGGATCGCGGCAAAAAATTCTTCGTGCTCAAGATCATACATGCTCTTGGGCGTTCTTGGATTCCGCCAGTTCCAGGTCGTTTCGCCGGTGATGTCGGCCGAACTCGTCCCGAATCTTGCGATCCCCTTCGTTCCGTAGTAGGTGTCCCCGGTGAAGTTGTAGGAATCTAGATACTGCCGCCACTCGACATGCGCGTGGGCGTCATTGGCAAACTCATAAGTGACGCTGAAGTGGTCATAGATTTCACCCTGATTGTTCGGGCGGGTCCGGCCACCGGTACCGAACGCGGCGATCGGATTGGCGTCTTTGAAGGCCCATGCCACACGGTCAACATTGTGGCAGCCCTGTTCAACGATGCCGTCACCGCTCAACCAGGTGAAATTGTACCAATTGGAGATCTGCCACTCCGTGTCGCTCATCCCGTCGGGACGACTCGCGGCATCGGGCATTGCCTTGACCGGACCGGCGTGGTAGATCGAGTGCACACTGCGGATATCACCGATCGCCCCGTCGTGGATGCGCTCAAAAAGGGCGCGTCCCTGCTGGCTGTAACGGTAACAGAATCCGCACAGGACCGAGAGTCCTTTTTCAGCTGCGATCTTGCTCGTGGCGAGGAAATCCTTGACCCCGGCGATGTCCGTGGCGCAGGGCTTTTCCACGAAACAGTTGATCCCCGCTTCGACCGCCGCTTTGAAATGGGTGGGGCGAAAACCGGGAGGT
>JAGNMT010000245.1 GCA_017991025.1 Verrucomicrobiales bacterium | reverse complement strand
GCGTAGATTATTCCGGGAATCGCAAACAAACCCCATGAGGCTCAAATCTCTGACCCGAATTGATAAAAACGCCCGTCGCTTTGGCGAGATCGTGACTACCCTCGGGAAGTACGGCCTTGCTGACTGGCTCTCGGGCGCAGACTATGACTGGCTGAGAAATCTGCTCAAGAGCCAAGAGGGGGCTGTCATCACCGACATGACCACTGCAGAGCGGATTCGTTGTGTCCTCACCGATCTTGGTCCTACCTTTATCAAGGTGGGGCAGATTCTCAGTTCCCGTCCCGATTTGATAGGCCCTGAGTTGACACTTCAGCTTGCCCGTTTGCAGTCGCAGACCAGGCCCGATTCTTTCGAGTGGGTCTCTGCCACCGTCGAATCGGAACTGGGTGCGCCGCTTGGCAGTCGTTTTCGCGAATTCCGGGAAACGCCGATTGCGTCCGCGTCAATCGGCCAGGTTCACGAGGCTGTTTTACCCGACGGGCGGGAGGTCGTGGTCAAAGTCATGCACCAGGGCATCGAGGATGCCGTGCGCCGCGATCTTGATCTTCTCCTCGGCCTTGCCGAACTGGCTGAAAAACACAATGCGCAACTGCAGCGATTTCAGCCCGTCGCGACGGCGCGCTATTTTCAGCGAACCCTTCTGCGGGAACTCGACTTCAACTACGAGCAGCGCCATCTCGACCGCTTCGCGGCGGATTTTTCGGGGGACCGGACGGTGCAGTTCCCGCGGGCGTTTCCGGACTACTGCTCGGAGCGCGTCCTGACGATGGAGTGCCTTCACGGTATTCCTGTTTCGGATTTGGAGGCATTGAAAAAAGTCGGTGCCGACCTGACGCTCTTCGCGCGACGCGGGGCGAATCTTTATCTGGAAATGGTGTTTGCCAATGGGTTTTATCACGCCGATCCGCACCCGGGAAACATTCTCCGCATGGAGGGTGATGTCGTCGGTGTCCTCGACTGCGGCATGGTGGGCTATATCGACGAAACGCTCAGAGAGGCCATTGAAGAAATGCTGCTGGCCGCCGTCAGTTATGATGCCGACGGGCTGTCCGACGCCATTATCCGGGTCGGGCAGGTTCCGCCCGAACTCGATGAGGACGAGCTGCGCGCCGAAGTCGGTGAGTTCCTTTCCGACTATCTGGGACAGTCGGTCGATGAGTTTGATGTCGGAGGTGCACTGCAGCGACTCTTTGAATTGATGAGAGAATTCCACATCGTGCTGCCGCAGAGTTTTGCGATGCTGGTCAAGACCCTTGTCATTCTTGAGGGAACGGCGAAGCATCTCTCGCCGGATTTCAGCCTCGCCGCGATGATTCGCCCCTACTATTTGAAGGCGGCACGGCGACGCTTCGCTCCCGAACGGGTCGCCGCAGGCATCGGGCGCAGTTACCGGGACTGGAAGCGGCTACTTGAAGCTTTACCGCGTGACCTTTCTGATATTCTAAGCCGCTTTAGAAAGGGAACGCTCGAGGTTCACATGGAACACCGGCGGCTCGAGACCACGGTTGACCGACTTGTCCTCGGGCTGATTTCCTCGGCCGTCTTTCTCGGTTCAGCCATCATCTGGAGCATGAAGGCCCCGCCCCTCGTCTTCGGTGTTTCTCTTTTCGGGGCCCTGGGGTTTGCGGTGAGCGTCTGGCTCGGGACCGGGCTCGTGCTATCAATCCGCCGGGCCAAAAAGAGCCGCAGGTCCCGATGATCTGACAGAGCCCAA
Organism: Verrucomicrobiales bacterium; assembly: GCA_017991025.1. Classification (GTDB taxonomy): domain Bacteria; phylum Verrucomicrobiota; class Verrucomicrobiia; order Verrucomicrobiales; family DEV007; genus Arctic95D-9. Next base: position 4,204 of record JAGNMT010000245.1, on the reverse strand, counting down.
TCTATACCCCGGATTGATCTTCCTTGTTCTCGCTTCGCAACCCTGTTGCCTTGACGACCTAACCCTGTTAGGCTCCGCGCCATGCATCGACGTGATTGGCTCAAGGGCACCTCGGCCGCCGGATTGGCACTCCTCTCCAGCAAATGGACCTCCACCGCTTGGGCGGCGGCTGATCTTTCGACCCGTTTCCCGGCGCTCGCCGATGCGGCCATGGCGAAGGCGACAGAACTGGGCGCTTCATTTGCTGACCTGCACCTCATGCAGACGGATCGCGAGTCGCTCTTCGTCCGCGAGGAAATGGTCCAGGGAGTCGATGCCGGATCGTCACTCGGCTGCTCGGTACGTGTCCTCGTGCAGGGTGCCTGGGGTTTTGCCGCGAGCGGAGAGATTTCAGAGAAGCGCGTCCTCCAACTCGTCGAATCGGCCGTCGCGGTCGCGAAGGGTCAGGTCGGGTGGCGGAAACAACCGGTTGAAATCGAAACGCTTCCCTCCCACACCGGACGCTGGGAAATGCCGGTAACGGTCGATCCTTTCACCATTCCACTGGAAGAGAAGGTCGAGCGGCTTCTCGCGATCAACCGCTCCGCCCTCGGCAAAGGAGCGAGCTATTGCAACTCGCACGTCTCGGCGGTGCGCGAGCGCAAGTGGCTCGCAAACACCTTCGGAACCCGTATCGAACAGTCCCGGATGCGTATTCATCCGAGTTTCAGCATCACCCTCGTTGACCCGAAGAAGGGAGGATTCGCCTCGCGCGCGAGTTCCCGTCCCCCCCGTGGTGCGGGCTACGAGCACCTCAGTGAATGGGACGCCGCAGGTGAAGCCGCTCTTGCTGTTGAGCAGGCAAAAGAAAAAATGGCCGCTCCTTCGGTGACACCCGGGAAAATGGACCTGGTGATCGCCCCGAGCAACCTCTGGCTGACAATACACGAAACCGTCGGCCATCCCACCGAACTCGACCGGTCTCTCGGCTACGAAGCGAATTTTGCAGGGACTTCCTTCTGCACCCCTGACAAACTCGACTCGCTCCAGTATGGAAGTAACCTCGTGAACCTGTACGCCGACCGCACCGCCGGCGGAGGGCTTTCCACGGTGATGTGGGATGACGACGGCGTGAAGACGCTCGGCAAGGAATTTCCCATCGTGAAAGACGGGGTTTTCCGGAACTTCCAGATGGCACTCGGTCAGGCCGCGCTCATCGGACGCGAAGGTGGCTCGAACGGTTGTGCCTACTCCGACAGCTTTGATGCCTTCCCGATTCAGCGCATGCCGAACATTTCGCTCCAGCCCGGCGCCGACAATGCCGTCACCGCTGAAAGTCTCATCGCCGACGTCGAGGACGGTATCTACATCGACGGCAACGGGAGCTGGAGCATCGACCAGCAGCGCTACAACTTCCAGTTCACTGGCCAGGTCTTCCACCGCATCCGCAACGGCAAAATCGACGGCATGTTCCGCGATGTCGCCTATCAGGGAAATTCGGTCGACTTCTGGAAAGCTTGCGACGGCCTCGGCGGAGCCCCGACCTACGAACTCGGTGGAGCCATGAACTGCGGTAAAGGCCAGCCCCAGCAGGTCGCCCCCGTCTCCCACGGCGCCGTGCCTGCACGATTCCGGCAGATCAACGTGCTGAATACGGCCCGGGAGTCCGGCAAGGACATCGCGGCGGGCCCGATTAAAGGCTGCGACTGCAGCGGGGCCGGGGAGTGGGCGTGATGAGAGCGCTGCTCCCGCTCATAACTCTTGACCCGTGACTCTTGACCCTCTCCCCATGACCCAATCCGAAACCGAATCCCTTTGTGCCAAAATCCTCGGCCTCGTCAAAGCCGACGGGGCGGAACTCTACATCAGTGACTCCGAGGATCTCCTCCTGCGTTCCGCGAACAATGACATCACCTCGAACGGGCTTATTAGCAGCCTCGCGATCAGCCTCGCGGTGAGCTTCGGCAAACGCTCGGCTTCTATCTCCATCAATCAGACCGACGACGACACGCTCCGCGCCGCTGTGGCGAAGGTAGAGGCCATGGCCAAACTTGCCCCCGAGGATCCCGAGCAACTTCCTCCAGTCGAGCCAGGCACCTATGCGTCGCCACTGACCTGGTCGGATGCCACTGCCGCGATGACTCCGGAGGTCGCCCTGGCGCGGCTGCGACCCGTCATCGAAGCCGCCCGCGCCGCCGGGATCGACAGTGCCGGCTACCTGGAGCGCTCCATCAACGGCTCCGCTTTTGCGAACAGTCGCGGAGTCTTTGTTTACGAGCGCAGCACCACCGTCGGCTTTTCCATGACCGCTCGTGCCGCCGAGGGGCGTGGCTCAGGCTGGGCGAGCACGCAGGTGACTGATGCCGCTCAACTCGACCTCATCCCTGTCGGGGAACGCGCCATCACCAAGGCCCTCGCTTCGCGAAATGCCACCGAGCGCCCTGCCGGACGCACCACTGTCGTGCTCGAGACCTCGGCCGTAAATGACCTCCTCGGGCTTTTCTCCGGCGGACTCGACCGGCGCGACTTTGACGAGGGTCGAAGTTTTCTTAACGGTCTGGTCGGCAAAGGGGAAGATCCGGTTGGAAAGGCGCTTTTCGGAAACAAGGCGACCCTTTTTTCCGACCCGCTTTATGCCCCGGCCCCGAGTGGTATCCACCAAAGCGGATTGCCGATTCAGCGTACGAGCTGGGTGGAAAACGGAGTCCTGAAAAACCTGTCCGTGGGCCGATTTTGGGCGCAAAAGAAAGGCCTCGCGGTTCAGCCCTGGCCGGGCAATCTCATCATGCCGGGAGAAGGTAAGTCGCTCGACGAACTCATCGCCGGCGTCGCCGACGGGGTTCTCATCACCCGCCTCTGGTATCTCCGCATGGTCCAGCCGGAGTCACTCCTTTACACCGGCCTCACCCGGGACGGAACTTTTGCGATCAAAGACGGAAAAATCGCAGGGCCGGTAAAAAACTTCCGTTTTAACGAGACGCCCGTGAATGTGCTGAAAAATATCGTTGCGAGCGGGAAACCCGAACGGGTCCTCGGCAGCGAAAGCGATATGCCCGTTCATGTTCCGCCGCTCGTAGTGGAAAATTTTAATTTGTCTTCCGTTTCCGATGCGAGTTAATGGAGCGTTAACGCCTTATGTCTGCTGAATCCCGCCGTCAAAAACTGGAACGCCGCCGCGAAACGATGGCTGAAGATGATCGTAACAACCGGCGGTTTTTTCTCATCATCGCCGCCTTTTTTGTGGTCGCCGTGGCCGTGCTCCTCGTGAAAAACTGGATCGCGTCGGGCCCGCTCGACCTGAACAAGGCCACTGCGGCAAAGCTGGAAAGTCTTCCCGGGATCGGACCCGAGACCGCCAAAGCCATCGTAAAAGGTCGTCCCTACCGGTCCATTGACGATCTTGACCGCATCAATGGCATCGGCCCCGCCACGATCGATAAGTTGCGGGAGAAAGTGAAGGTGTCGGAGTGACGGCGCGATCTCCGCGATTCGTCACCGCTCAGATCATACCGGGGCATTCGCATCAAGGCTCTCATGTACCTGCCAGCGGTCCCCGAGCTTCGTGGAGAACCAGAGTTCAATGTACTTGCATCGGGGTTCGGTTTTTTCACCACGACTCGTGAGGCTGCTGAAACTGTGATGGATCAGTGCCAATCCGAAATCGGGCCGGATTGCCTGCATCGTGTCATGCAGCTTTCGGATGTCGCCCATGTCTGTCGTGCGCGGTCCGATGCAGACGAAAAGTCCGTCGTAGGCGAGATCTCCGATCAGCAATCGGGCGAAGTCGGCGAATCCGGGCCGGACTTCGTCAAAGTCGAGTCCTCGATGACCGTCGCACTCTTCAGAGAGGGGCGGGCCGAAAAACACGACGTCAAATTCGGTCAGGATGGCCATGGCCTTGGCATCAAGGGCATCTCCGCATAGGGTTGGCAGGCCGCGCTGCCGGTTCTGTGTGGCAACAGCAGGGTCGATGTCGATGGCTAAAAAACGCTCGATACCGAGGTCACGGCGGTAGGCACCTGCCTGGTCGGAGCAATCGCCGCCGCACACCTCTGCCACCGAGCGGGCCTCCGGGGCGAGTTTACGAAGCAATGCCACCCGCTGTGAGATCGTATGCGTGTTGGTGCGTGCGAACGAGGAGCGGGAGCGGTCGGGTGTGCGTGCGATATCCATTCCATCAGGCAATCTATTGCCAGACTGTCAGGACGATTGTGCATCGACCCCA
>JAGNMT010000244.1 GCA_017991025.1 Verrucomicrobiales bacterium | reverse complement strand
GGCTCGATGGCGGGTCAGAAGATTGAAATCTGCAAGGCCGCGGCAATTGCCAGCGCCGAGCTGCTTTCGACCAAAGACTACATCGGTGTCTACGCTTTCGATTCCCAGGTGCATGAGATCGTTCCGATGACGAAAGTGACCTCGGCCAGCAGTATCGCGAGTCAGATATCACTGCTCGGTTCGGGAGGGGGCACGAACATTTATCCCGGAATGGTTAAAGCGCGGGAAGAGCTTAATGGATTGAAAGCAAAGATCAAACACATGATCGTTTTGACCGACGGGCAGAGCTCGGGGGAGGGCTATCAGGCGCTGGCCTCCCAGTGTCATGCCGAGGGGATCACGATTTCCACCGTCGCGGTCGGGGCCGGTGCTCAGGTCGGGTTGCTGCAATCCATCGCCGCAGCTGGCGGCGGCCAGAGTTACGTGACGATGGATCCGAATTCCATCGTAAGGATTTTCACTCAGGACACCCTGACCCATACCGGTCGGATGATTCGCGAAGAGGCTTTCGAGCCCCGGCTCGTCGAGGCGCATCCGATGCTTCGGGACTGGGAGGACGGCCTCGCCCCGCCACTGCTCGGCTACGTGAAGACCAATCGGAAAGCCACTGCCCAGGTCCCCCTCGTAACAGACACCGGAGATCCGCTTCTCGCCCATTGGCGCTTCGGCCTCGGGAAAGTCACGGCCTTCACTTCGGATTGTAAATCCCGATGGGCAGCCCTCTGGGTCTCTGATTGGCCGGGATATAGCCGTCTCTGGTCGCAAATCCTGCGCGAGACGGCCCGGGCACCCCAGGGACTGAACATGGATTTACGCCTGGAAGAGGAGGGATCGAACGTGAAAATCGCCGTCGACCTCGCCGAAGACGCCGGGACACGGCGAAACGGAGCTACCGTCGAAGCGGACGTCTTTCACGTGCCTGCCAGCGCCCTGGGATCGGGTATGACCTCTGTCGCGACCCTGACACTCGAGCAAAAGGGGCCGGGATGGTACGAGTCCCGATTCCGCCCTGCCGATCCGGGCGTCTATCTGGTCCGGGCAAAGGCCGGAGCACAGATCGTTTCGGCCGGCCATGTGCATAATCCCTCCAGCGAAGTTGCGAGCGGAAGGGTCGATGAAAAGCTCCTGCGTCAGGTCTGCGGGATTACCGGTGGCACTTATATCGAGAACCCCGATGCAGCACTGGAGTTGACCGGGACTGATGTGGCCCGCTATGTGGAACTCTGGCCCTATTTAATGATGGCCTTTCTCGCGCTGTTTCTCATCGACCTTAGCGTTCGCCGCTGGGAGAATGTCATGGGTGTAGTCGAGCCGTTCTTACGGCTTTTTAATAGGGCCTGATTGAGTTTGCCGGGTCGCCTTTCTCACCTTCCATCTGCCGGCGGAAAACATCGTCGGGGATGCCCCAACACAGGAGCATCCCGAGGCCATCGGACCAGGCCGTCCCTTCAGCGGTGCGATGAGGAAAGGGGATGAGGTTAAAGAGGGCGCCGAACAAAGCCGCGACACAGAAACTCTGACTGGCAATCAATCCCACATCGGGCGTTCGACGCAGGATCGCGTCCGGACCGATCAAAAAAATGAGGAGAGCCACCGCAAACAACTCGATGCCGGGGCCTGCCGCGAAAATGAGAAATTGCTTCAAGCGGGGTGCCACGAGATTTCCGGGGCGGGGAAGGACGAAGCCGGAAAGGGGTATTGTCCGAAACTCAACCGGCATGCCGAGCACCGTGGCCCTTGCCCGAACCATTCCCGATCCGATTGAGACGAGCGTGACGCGCCAGCCCAACAATCGCGCCATGAGCGCGTGGCCAAACTCGTGGAGAATGAGCAGCGCGACCCACGATATCAGAAAAAACGGAACGCTCAGCTTCGCCACCGTGAACTCCCTCGCCAGCTCAAGGACAAGAAAGAGGGCGAAGAAGAACGAGATGATCACGAGAATACCCCATTCGTTGGGTGTCTGCGGGGCTCTGTCAGGCACTGGCTGCCGACCGGTTTCGTTTTCGTTCATTAGACAGGGTTGAGTCAGTCTCCTGACCCTCTCCACTCTACGCCTCTATACCGAAGCATAAAGGGGATAAACTTAATCACGTCTTGGTGCGGATGATTGACACACCCGCCGCTCAACGCCAGCATAGGAGGCAGAAGGCAATGAGTAATCTTGATATATCCGGTAGAATTCTGGAAGCCGCCGGCCAGAAGCAACTGACTCAGCGCGAGCGGTTTGAAAAGGTAAGAACCCTGATCCATCACGATTCGGAGGCCGCCAGCGCTGCCCTTGCCGCCGAAGTTGGGGCAATGATTCGGGAGCGCACCGCAGCCGGGAAGCGTTTTGTTATTGGTCTTGCCACAGGATCGACGCCGGTTCCGTTTTACCGCGAGCTGATTCGCCTCCATCGGGAGGAAGGGCTCAGTTTCAGTCACGTCACAACGTTTAATCTCGACGAGTATTACGGTCTGCCGCGGGGACACCCCGAGAGTTATTACCGTTTTATGCGGGATCAGCTTTTTGATCATATCGATATTCCCGAGGACCGGATCCACATTCCCGATGGAACCGTGCCGATGGAGGCCGTTTACGATCATTGTCTGGATTACGAGCAGCGCATTGAGGAGGCAGGCGGTCTGGATCTCCAGATTCTAGGGATCGGTCGTACCGGTCATATCGGCTTCAATGAACCCGGCTCCGCGAGTGATTCAATTACCCGGATGATCACCCTCGACCGGGTCACCCGGCAGGACGCGGCGGCAGATTTCATGGGCGTAGCCAATGTTCCCCGCTCTGCCATCACGATGGGGGTGGGGACCATTCTCGAGGCGCGCCGGCTGGTTCTCATGGCATGGGGGAGCAACAAGGCGGGGATCGTAAGAGAGGCGGTGGAAGGGAAGATGACTGATCAGGTCTCCGCAAGTTTCCTCCAGAAGCATGGCAACGCCACTTTTCTAATCGACCGCGCAGCGGCGTCGAGCCTGACCCGCTTCCGCTTTCCCTGGCTTGTCGGGCCGGTGCAATGGGATGCCACAATGAAAAAGCGCGCGGTCGTCTGGCTTTCCCAGAAACTGGAAAAACCCATCTTGAAGCTGGTCGATGAAGATTACAATGAGAGTGGTGCAGGCGGTCTCCTCGCTTCGACATCGGAGGCGGCCTACGAGGTGAATATCGACATTTTTAACCGCGTCCAGCGGACGATCACAGGATGGCCGGGAGGGAAACCGGAAGCGGACGACAAAAACCGTCCCGAGCGCTCCACGCCATTTCCCAAACGTGTCCTGATCCTGAGCCCGGAACCGGCCGATGCCTACATCGGGATGGGCGGAACGATAGAACGCCTCAAGGAGCAGGGGCACGATGTGAAGTTGGTTTTCCAAACCTCGGGAAGTTTGCGCGTCGCCGACGTCGCGGCTCTGAACTTTGCGAGAATCGTGCTGGAGATGGTCGAAACAACGCATTCTCCGGAATGGGAAAGCCAGACCGCGTATGCCCGATCCATTATTGAGTTTATCGATGCCAAGGGGGAGTTCGGAATCGATCCGGAATTGGTGCGTAAACTCAAGGGCCTCATTTTGCGGGGCGAAGCGAGGGATGCGGCTTCAGGCTGTCGTTTAAAATACCATGATACTCAGTTCCTTGACTTACCTTTTTACGAATCCGGTAGATACAGGCGATTCCGCCTTGAGGAGGCCGATGTGACCGCGCTGACGGCGATTCTTTCGGATTATCGCCCCGACAGCATCTTTGCTACCGGTGATGCGAGCGACCCGAGTTCGCCCCAGGCAATCGCTTTCCGGGCTTTTACCGGTGCCTGGGCTTCAATGCCCCGGGACGCAGTGACCTCCGACAGTCATGTCTGGCTCTATCGCGGGCGGGACCGTCCATTTGAAGCACACGAGATCGACATGGCGATCCCAATGAGCCCCGATCAGCTCGATCAGAAGGTCGAGGCGATACGCAAGTTCATGTCAGTCAATGATGCCGACCTTCACGCAACCTCCCGAAACCAGGAAATCGCTGCCGTCTACGATGCTCTCGGGATGGCTGAGTATGAAGCGATCGAGGCATTTCAGCGATGGAGCCCGGCGGAGAATCTCTCTGCTACCCGGTGATGCGACGAATCGAGGTCAAGGTGAAACCGAACGCGCGGGAATCCAGCCTCCTCGAGCAGGATGACGGAACCTGGGTGGCCCGGCTCAAGTCGCCGCCAGTGGACGGAAAGGCAAATGAGGAGTTGATCGGGCTGATTGCCGATCGGTTTTCTCTTCGGAGATCACAGATTACTATCAAGGCCGGTGCCGCCTCCCGCTTGAAACGGGTCGAAATCCCCGAAAACTGAAAGCGATCGCTTTATAACCCAAGCAGGGGTGCCGGGACGAGAAAAGCGTGTTGCTCCAGCAGGCTCAAGGTCCCGTGCCAGCTAAGGTACTGGGTCAGCCAGACGACAAACGCATAGGTCGCCACGACGGGAATCGCCGCAAGTCTCGCGACCCATCGGGAGAGCCAGAAGCGCCGTTTGTCCTGCCTCTCCGCCCGGGAAACCGCCCAACCGAGGAGGAGACGGGCCGGGAAGATGAAGAGCACAAAGACGAGATTCGGAAGCCAGGCGACCTCGTTCGGAGTCAGTTCAATCTTGAGTAGATAGAGCGGCAGTGCAAAAAGCAGGGTAACAAAAAGCGCCAGCCAGAAAGCGAACGGGGCGCGGGCGAAAAGTTCACGGGCGGCCCGGTTAGAGAAAAACTCATCGAATCGACCGGTCATCGCGAAGCGGGTCTGTAAAAAAGGGAGATAGAGCGAAACCCCGCCAAGGAGAATGCTTCCGAGGAGTGAGCCAAGGGCCGCGAGACCGGGATTGGCGATTGTCGACGCCAGCATCAAAATGAGCACGGGTATCGCGAGCCACAGGGCAGCCCCGGCAAAACCGAAGGCTCCAAGGCGAAAAAAATGAATGAGACGCATTTCCACCAGGAATGTGATCCCATTTTTCCAATGGCTGGCGATATCGAGGGGGCCTCCAAGCCCCCGAAAAAAACGGAGCGGTGCCGGCCAGAGGAAGTGGCGCCATTTTCCGCCCCGGAGGCAGGCCCGGATGAGGTGAGCCCCGATGCCGAGGATCATGAGAACCAGAATCAGCCGCAGCCTCGTCGCCGCATCGCTCCCGGCCTGAATCAGCTCCGCATCCTGCCAGAAACTGTAGACAAGCCGGATCGGAAGAATCCAGAGCCAGCAAGCTAGCAGAATTCTCCCGGCGGCGGCGAAACGGGACAATCCGATAAAGCCGTTCCGGAGGCGTCCGGATCGTGCGACCCGGCCGGAGGCTTCGAGCAGGAAACCCAGGCTGAGAAGATTGACGACGGGAATTGCCGAGATAACGGCGAGCGTCAGCACGGTCGTGGCAAGGCCAATCACGCCGGTTCCGAGGGCGGCCATGCGCCTGAACAACGAGGAAATTCCTCTTTCCCGGGAAACGGGAACGATTTCAGGCAGAGACGAGGCGCTTACGAGCTCGGGTGGCATTGATGATCTAGACGCTATCTGGCGTTATCCCGTTACGGAATCGGAAAAATTTGCAAGAATTCCGATACGTTGGAACAGTTCGGCGAAACTATTCGTTCCGCTTTATCGTATCCCTCCACAAATCAATCAATGAATCGCCAAATTCTCCTCTCTATTGTCCTCGGTTTACTTGGAGCTTCTGCGCTCCATGGGGAAACCGTTGTTAATCGTGCCGCGCTCGGCATGTTCCAGCCCATCCTTGAAGTGGCGGACAATCCCGAAAATCCGGTGACCGAGGCAAAGGTCAGTCTTGGCCGGATGCTCTACTACGACACGCGGCTTTCGAAAAACCGCACGGTGTCCTGTAACTCCTGCCACGACCTCGACAGCTTCGGGGATGACGGGCGCGCCACTTCCAAGGGCATCAA
>JAGNMT010000243.1 GCA_017991025.1 Verrucomicrobiales bacterium | reverse complement strand
GCGGTGAGTTTTCCAATGACTTCGTGTGCATCGCGGAAAGGCACCCCTTTTAACACGAGGTAATCAGCGAGGTCGGTCGCCAGGAGGAAAGGATCACTTGTCGCCGCGAGAGTCCGATCTTCACGGACTTTCGCGGCGGCCATCATTTCGGCGAAGACTTCGAGCGCAAGTTTGATCTGATTGATCGAGTCGAAGAGCGGCTCTTTGTCCTCCTGCAAATCGCGATTGTAGGTCATCGGGAGACCTTTGATCGTCGTCAGAATGGAAACGAGATTGCCAATGAGCCGGCCCGTTTTCCCCCGTGTCAGCTCTGCCACATCGGGGTTCTTTTTCTGCGGCATCAGGCTCGATCCGGTCGTGTGGGCATCGCTGAGTTCAATAAATCCGAACTCGGCGGTGGCCCAGAGGATGACGTCTTCGCTCAGACGGGAGAGATGAACCCCGGCCATGGCAATCACAAAAAGCAACTCGGCGACGAAGTCGCGGTCGCTCACGGCGTCCATGCTATTCTGGGTGATCGCAGGGAAGTTCAACTTTTCCGCGATCAGTTTGCGATTCAGGACAATGGTCGAGCCGGCAAGCGCCCCGGAACCGAGCGGCATTACATTGATGCGCTGATAACAATCCCGGATCCGCTGTTTGTCCCGCTCCAGCATCTCGAGATAGGCGAGAAGATGATGGGCAAACAGGACGGGCTGCCCACGCTGGAGGTGAGTGTATCCCGGCACGACTGCTTCGGGAAACTTGATCGCGAGGGTAAGAAGGGCATTCTGGAGAGTCACCAGTCGACTGTAAATAGCCTGGGACTCGACACGACAGTATAGGCGCACGTCGAGGGCGACCTGATCATTGCGGCTGCGCGCCGTGTGGAGCTTTGCGCCTGCAGCCCCGACCTTTTCGGTGAGGGCGCGCTCGATATTCATGTGGATATCTTCGAGACTGGTCTTAAAACGGAATTCACCCGCCTCGATCTCGCGTTTGATCTCGCGGAGCCCCCGCACGATGGCTTTTTCTTCCGTCTTGGTGATAATCCCGGCATCGAGGAGCGCCGCCGCGTGAGCAATGGAACCTTCAATATCGTACGCATAGAGACGATAGTCGTAAGAGATCGACTCGCCGTATCGTTGCACCAGATTCGATGTCTCTGTCTGAAATCTGCCTTTCCACATGAGTTTGCTTCGCGCTGAGGAGCCCGCTTATCAAGCCTGATTTTCGGATCAATGCTTCATGAGCCGCATCTGAATGAGATTCTCACAAATTCCGTCCTTCCGGAGCCGATCACAGCAGGCTTCAATCCGCATCGATTTCGAAGAGGGCCTGAAGCCCAGGCGCCGCGTAATGCAGTCGATGAGAACCGCCGTGTTGTCGTCTTCAAACTCGATCACTTTTCCGCAATCAACGCAGATGAGGTGGCTGTGATCCGGCGAATCGAGGAAATTCGGGTCGTAGACACGCTCGTCGCGTCCGAGATCGATTTCCCGCAGGAGCTTACACTCCACGAGAAGGGCGATGGTACGGTAGAGCGTTGCCCGCGAAGTTTTCGGATCGAGTCGCTTCGCCTTCGCGAGGAGCTCTTCAGCGGTGAAATGGTCGTCGCTGGAGAAGGCTGCTTCAACAATGACATCGCGCTGCCCGGTTCGGCGCATGCCCTTTTGACTGATATATTCGTCGAAGCGTTGTTTGATTTCCGGGTTCATTGATCGTGGTAATCCAAAAATGGGGGGTAGAAATCCGGCCTCTGACAAAGTAGACTAGTCAGACTTTTTCGAACCATGTCCATTCTTCCGGATTCTTTTATTCGATTTGAGCCCATATATCAAACCCGAGTTTGGGGCGGACGCGGTCTTGAGGAGCACTTTGGCCGTCATTTGCCCGATTCCACCTCCCCTTTCGGCGAGTCCTGGGAAATCTCGGCGCGGGACGAGGCGGATTCCGTTGTCGTCGGCGGGCCCCTTGCCGGGAAGACTTTGACTCAGCTGTGGTCAGACCCGAATCTGCGGCTCTCCATTTTCGGGGAAGCGGCACCGCAGGAGGAACGTTTCCCCCTGCTATGTAAAATTCTCGATGCGAGGGACCGGCTCTCGATCCAGGTGCATCCTCCGGCCGATATCGCCGCGGAACTTGGCGGGGAGCCGAAAACCGAGGTCTGGTACATCGCTCATGCCGCGCCCGGAGCGAAACTTTATGCGGGTGTGCGCCACGGCGTTGACGAGGAGCTTTTCCGCGAGGCTATTGAGTCAGGCAGGGCGGAGCGATGTGTCCGCGCCATTCCCGTTGAGAAAGGCCAGCATATCTTCATCCCGAGCGGAAGACTTCATGCCATCGGTGCAGGGCTTCTCATCTACGAGATCCAGCAAAATTCCGACTCTACCTTCCGCGTCTATGACTGGAACCGGCCGGGTATCGACGGAAAACCGAGGCAACTCCACGTGGAGGAGTCGCTGAAGTGTATCGATTTTGAAGATGTGGAACCGGGCATGGATGAAGCGGAGGGCACTCTCCTCGTGGAGTGTGAGCATTTCCGTCTGGAGAAACACGAGCTCGCGGCGGGAGAATCCGTCCTCGTGAAAACCGGGGGACGTTTTGCCATCATCACCGTCGTTGAAGGAATCCTCCGCGACGGAGAGAATATTTTTAAAGAAGGTGATTTCTTCCTTATCCCCGCTGGAGTCAATAACCCGACCTTGAAAGCCGAAACCGCAGCGGAGATTCTCCTGACCACGTGGCCGTGAGAGTTTCAAACGATCTGCAGACGCGTGAGATCCTGAGTATCAATTATCCCCAGGGGAATCCGTGCATCATTGAGCACGACGAGGTCGTCAATGCGACTGTCCTCGAGGATGCGAAGCACTTCCCCGACGAGCTTGTCCTCATGGACGGAGACAGGGTTGCGGGTCATAAAATGAGCCACCGACTGCGCCCCGATGTCCGGTTTTCCGGATTGAAAGGCTCTCGCGAAATCCCCCTGCGTGAAAATCCCGGCAAGCACACCGTTTGCCTCAACAACGATAACCGCGCCGGCACGGGCCGAAGTCATGCGCGAAATCACATTCATTATGGAAAGATCCGGCGACACCACGACAAAATCGTCACCTTTTCTCATGATGTCTCCCGCCCTCAGCAGCAGTGCCCGACCCAGCGAACCGCCCGGGTGAAGTTCCGCGAAATGTTCCTTCGTAAATCCGCGAGCTTCCAGCAGGACCATGGCGAGGGCGTCACCGATCACGAGCGTATTGGTCGTCGATGACGTCGGAGCCAGATTCAGCGGGCAGGCCTCGCGGTTGACATGGATGTCGATGACACAGTCTGCCGCCTTCCCGAGCGTGGAGAAAGGTTTCCCCGTGATCGCGATGAGCCGGATCTGGCGGCGCTTCAGGTGGGGAAGGAGGGACAACAACTCCGCCGTCTCGCCCGAATAGCTCAGGGCGATGACGCTGTCGCCCGCATTGACAAGGCCGAGGTCGCCATGAATCGCATCCTGACAATTCAGAACCGTTGCCGGTGCCCCGGTCGAGTTCAGGGTCGCGGCGAATTTGCTCCCGATGTTGCCCGATTTGCCGACTCCGACGATAAGGATCTTCGCGCCTTCACTGACCGTGGCCTTGAGCATTTCCACGGCGGAAACAAAAGACTCATCGATCCGCTCGACGAGGCGGGTCAGTTCCTCAATCTCCAGAGAGATGACTCGTCGGGCTTTTTCTAGATGATCCATTAAAATGCGGGGGCGCGGGGGCGGCCGCGGGACTATGAGGATACGACGATTTGCGGCAGGTTCAAGGCGGCGCTTGAACGGCGGGATGATCGTAGCGCAGAAAAAACTGGTATTTTGAACAGTATTTGATAGAGTCCCGGCATGTCACTCCCGTTTCCCGTCGCCGCAGGGCGGTATGAAGCCTTCCGTCATCGGATCTGGTCACTGGCTTCTCCGGTAGTCCGGGGAGGAGAGCGGCTTTTGGGAGACGAACTGGACATCCAGGCGCAATGGTTTGGCGGAGAATTTGGTCGCATCTTTACCGGAACCGAAGGCGAAAAAATTGAGATCGTCCAGTTCGGTCACTGGAATCGAGGGGCCGGCCCTGATTTCACGGAAGTCGCGGTGCGAATCAATGGCGAATTGAAACGGGGCTCACTGGAAATCGATCTCGATGTGCGAAGCTGGGAAGGGCACGGGCACAGTGCCAATCCGGGATTCAGCGAGGTCGTTCTCCACGTCTTTACCGATCAACCGGCGATGAATCGAGTTTTTACGAGGACGGTGGATCATCGAAATGTCCCCCAGTTGCTGCTGCCTCAGTTCACCGGACTCCAAGGCCCGCCGGACTTTCTGCCCGAGGCGTTTCCCGGCCGTTGTGTTGCGCCGCTGAGCCGGATGGATAATGAGGAGGTCGAGTCGCTTCTTGTCGCTGCTGCTCAATATAGGCTCCGTCGCAAAAGTGAACGTCTCCGGGTCATGATTGATTCGACCACCGGGGAGCAGGCGATGTTTCAGGCACTCGCGGAAGCACTTGGATTCCGTCAGAACAAAACGGCGATGGCAATTCTGGCGCAGCGCTGTCCAGTGAAGGCGCTCCTTGCGATGGAGGAACCCGAGAGGGAGGCGCGGCTATTCGGGGCCGCAGGATTTCTTGACCCGGAAAGCTGGAATGCCGCTCGCGCTGCCGATTCACGCGCCTATCTGCGGCAGCTCTGGGATCACTGGTGGAAGATGCGCGATAGCGTCGAGCCGAGCCCGCGTCGCGCGATTCCCTGGAGCTTCGAAGGGAGTCGTCCCTTGAACCATCCCCAACGCCGTGTCGGTGCCCTCGCCGGTCTCGTTAACCATTGGGCGCAATGCAAATCGATCTGGGAGGAAAATGTGAATAACCTCGAAAAACGTGTGAACAACTTGTTGAAAGGCATCGAACATCCTTTCTGGGATCACCATTATACCTTGCGCTCGGAGCTATCTCCGAAGGCGCTCCGTCTGGTCGGGAAAGACCGTCTTCGGGACATTCTCGGGAACGTCATTTTCCCCGGTGCGATAAGGCTGGAGCCCGATTGCTGGTCCCAATATGCGCTTCTCGGAAAGGTCGATTCAAACCAGAAACTGAGAAGGGCCTCGTTGCGCCTTTTCGGGAGTGACCAGGATCGCCAAAAGTTATTCACACGTTATTACCACCAGCAGCAGGGACTTCTCCAGATTTATGATGATTTCTGCCTCGAAGACGCTTCCGAATGTCGCCACTGCCCGTTTCCCGAACAGCTTACGCAATGGAAGGCCCTTTCCAGTGATTGATTTTCAGTCCCTTATTCGGGACAGATGGAAAGTAGTGTGAAAATTGTCAAATTTTTGTTCACTCCGTGTCTCCTTCTTTTCGTATTAAAGAAGCGCGGAGGTCTTTTCACTGTAAGTAATTTTCAATGAAAAACGTCTCAATTGTTGCAAAAACCTTTTTCATTTAAGATAAGATCATGTCCGTTGCCGCACTCAAACGCGAAATCATTTTGAATCCTGAAAAGAGAGTTTTTCCCGAGTTCAGTCTCGAGCGATTGTTAGGGACGGTTTTCGAGCCGACGCAGGGGGCGAAGGTTTGTATCTTGATCGACCTCGAAGATCTCAGCCTCATGAGCGGCTATGGCTTTCTGAATGCTGACGGGCACGCCATTCAGAAAAAGGCCTACGAAGAGTTCTATCTTGGCCTCAAGGATGGCGGCCTCACCGCTCTAGGGATGAAAGGCGGTGAAATGTTTGCCTTTCCGATGAGCTACGGATCGAATCTTGACCTCAAGGACGAGTGTGTGGATGCGGGGGGTCATCGACTCAGCCTTGACCGCGATATCTATCCGAATTACGACATTATCCTCTGTATTTCGACCTACTCGGCGACCGCTCCGCTGACGGCAAAGTGCAAAGAATTCGGATTCCGCGGCGCGACGCTGCAC
>JAGNMT010000242.1 GCA_017991025.1 Verrucomicrobiales bacterium | reverse complement strand
GAAACACAACTCCACCTCTTACCCGAAAACGACCATTAACCCCAAACCCAACCAAGACGCCACGAAGTCCACTAAAGCCGCCTGATTTTAGCCGGCTTCGGTGTCTTTTTTAGATGAGGCAACAGGGTCCTGCCCGATCGCGGGATTCAATCAACCGCGTGGGAAACACTTCCCTCTTCGACAGCCGTTCACTGTTTTTCAATCGGGCCGTTCAGGTCGTAACTGTGGCGGCTGCGAATTTCTGAAATAGCCCCCATCAGCCAGTAGTGGTTCGCCCGGTCGCCCGTCCAGAAGTCGCTGAGCGGAATGAGCATTCTGAGATCCTCAGGAAAACCGTGGCGGGAGAGAAACAGTGCCGCACTGCTTTTCACCCCGAAATTGGCCTCAGTGATCATGCGCCGGGCAAAAGGCAGCGCCCGATCCCCCTGCAAACGGAAGATGATTTCCGCCGCCTGCCCACGCACACCATTTTCATCGGGATAACTTAGCAGTCGCAGCGCCGCCGCCTCCACCTCCACACCACCGATTTGAATCAGCGTTTCCGCGGTTGCCTGCGGGTGGCCCCATGGGTTTTCCGTCAAATAGTGAACTAGTGGCTCAGCGGCGCGCTTCTCACGCAACGCTCCGAGACGATAGAGGATCCATTCCTCGGCACCGACCGCCTTTTCGGCACTGAGCATGGCAATCAAAGACAAGCCCTCATCGTCAAACTCCGCAAACACAGACTGAAGCGCCGGCCAGTCTTCCCGGACATTGAGACGCATCATCGCCTGCTGTTTCAGCTCAGCGCCCCTGTCAGCCAACGCAAAGGCGGCGATACGCGTCGAACCGTCGAACAGGGAATTCCCGGCCTTGTTCAAAAGCTCGAGCAGGAGGACGGCACTGTCAGGATGCTGCAGGGCGCTTAACAATTTTGCGGCACTGACCGCCTGCAGGTAATCACCTTCCCGCGAATAACGCGTCAGTACCGGCATCACCGCGCGAAGAATGTCCTCCTCTTTATCGGGCTCTTCCCGAATGAGGTGCGCAACCCAATCAGCGTTAAAACGAATGATCGAGTCGGTCTGTGCCGGGTCGCTCAAAATGAGATCAAAAAAGGGACGCGCGCCCGCTTCATCACCGCGTTGCAGCCTCTCGCTTGCCCGCTGATACGCGTTGCGTCCCGCTTCGTATTGAGCGGCAAGCGCGGCATCGTAGGGAATGAGATACGCCGCGGCGCTATCTTTCAGAAGTTTGTGTTGCGGGGTTCCCGGCGCTTCCATCACTCGCCGAAACACCTCAGTCACGCCGGGTGCCCCGCGAAAGGTGAAGGCAAGTTCCCTCGCCGCCTCCAGAGCGACCCATGGATGCGGCGAATCGAGAGCCGCCATCAGCGTCGGCACCCCACGCAGATCGCCGGTTTTTCCGATAAGATCGATGACCTCGCGTTGGGTGCCTTCATCCCCTTTCGGGAAGAGCCCTGTCAGTATCTCAAAGTTGGCCGCGTCGCGCATCCCGGCCAGATCGTAAAAGAGTTGCCGGCGAAACAGCGCGTTGGCGTCGCTGATGCGGGCCTGCAAGGCGAGAAGACGGGCGCGCTCCGAAGGCAGCTCATAGATCATCGCAAAAACACGCAAGGCTTCGATTTCATTCACTTGCTGATAAACTTCCAGCAAGGGGCGCTCCTCCGTCCTCCAATCTTCCGGGAGCAATACCGCGATTCCTTTCGCCTCCTGCGGCAAACTCACGTCGGCTGATGACTCCCGTATTGGCAGGGAAATCTCCTGACCTTTGAGTGCCGGTTCGCCCTTGATAATTTCGCGCAAAATCAAAAGAGTGCCCTGTCCGGTGGTATCGGCGGGTCGTGTGTCGGCCAAAGCTACAACCTCCGACTGGCGCACCCTGTCGCCCATTGGCACAAACGCTCGACTCGCCAGGGCACCACTCACGCCAAAACAAAGAAAGACCATGAGCCAGATGCTGCGAAGAAGTCGGTTCATGCGAGTGGAATTTGGGAATCGCTCAAAGTGCGCCGGAAAGGTGAGCGCACTTGCTCAATTTGAAAGAGAGGACTCAATCAGTAAAGACTTTTCGATTCGGCGCATTACCCCTCACGACTTCATTTGACCCCGAAGGGAGCAGGAACACTGCGGAGCGGTCGCCCGGCTCCTTGTCCCGGCAAGACTGAATCTGAATCAACGCGGCCTCCGCAACTCCAGCGATTCCTCCGCCGCCTCACTCACTTGCCGATACCGTTCCGCATTGGCCGGCAGCTTGATGTCCTCGTCGTAAACGGGGATCATCGCCTTCATCCGCTTACGCCCCTCATCACTGCTGAGCAAATTCGGGAAACACATCTTGATAACCTGCAGCACGATATTCACCGAAACCGACGCACCGGGCGAGGCTCCGAGCAGAGCCGAAAGAGTGTGATCGGCATTCGTAATGACCTCCGTGCCATAGTGCACGATCCCGGCCTCCCCATCCGTTTTCTTGATTGCCTGCACCCGGATCCCGGCATCGATCAATCGCCAGTCCTTGGCCTCAGCGTCAGGGTAAAACACGTGGAGCACCTTCATACGGGCAGCCATGCTCTGGGTTCCCTGCTGAACGAGGTAACGCACGAGTTCGAGATTATGAATCCCGATCTTGATGAGCGTGGCGATATTGTCAGGACGGATCGAGCCGGGCAGATCGAGGACACTGCCTTTGCGATGCAGAAACTTGGTCGTAAACGCCGCAAAAGGGCCGAAGAGCAGCGTCTTCTTTTCATCCAGCATGCGCGTGTCGAGATGCGGAACCGCCATCGTCGGGGCGGCGTCGAGGGCCTGTCCGTAGACTTTGGCGGTATGACGGTCAACGATCTCCGGATTGTCGCAGACGAGCCATTGCCCGCCAATGGGAAAACCACCGAGCCCTTTTGCCTCGGGGATTCCCGCCTTTTGAAGAAGCCTCAAGCTGCCGCCACCCGCGCCGATAAAGACGAATTTGGCGCGATTGGTGTGGACTTCGTTCGTCGCTAGATGGCAGACAGTTACCTCCCACCCCGCACCCGCTCTCTTGAGGCCGGTGACACGATGCCCCGTCGCAATGCCACAGCCTTCCTGTTGTCCGAGCCAGCCGAGTAATCGCCGGGCGATCTCGCCGAAGTTCACATCGGTGCCGCTGTCCATCTTTGTCGCCGCGATGGGGACGTCGCTACGACCTTCGAGAAGAAGCGGTGCCCAACTCGCAATCGTCTCACGGTCGGTCGTATACTCCAGGTCCTTGAAAAAGTGGTGATCCGACATCCCGGCATGCCGGGCTTTGAGAAAATCGACCTGCTCATTCCCATGCACAAAACTAATATGCGGCAGAGGATTGATGAACTCGCGGGGATTTGAAATCATGCCGCTCGCGACGGCAAAACTCCAGAACTGCTTCGAATGCTCGAACTGCTCGAAAATCTCGATGACTTTCTGCACGTTGACCGAACCATCGGCCTCGCGACCCGGCGTATAACTCAACTCGCAGATTCCGGCATGCCCGGTGCCCGCATTGTTCCAACCATCGGAACTCTCCTGCGCCAGCCCGTCAGTCACTTCATAAACCTGGATGCGGAGTCGCGGGTCGAGCTGCTTCAGGAGCGACCCAAGATTTGCGGACATGATGCCGCTGCCGATGAGGACAATGTCAGGATTCTCGATCACGTTCATCTCACGATCACCATCCATCGATTCATTGAGCACCGAGGCAATAGAGATGATCCACCCCGCGGATCAGCAATCTATCCCTCACTGGAACCGGAGCGGCTGCGAGTCTTTCCCCCATGGCATTTTCCGCGAGCACTTCCATGCCGGTGTCGTTCACTTTGACGACCGCAACGACACCGTCTTCACGAGCGCAGAAGAGGAGATCTCCCGCGAGGATCGGCGACGAATAGAAATTCGCGGAAGCTCGGGGAATCGCGGCAACCCAGATGTCTTTCCCGGTCTTGAGCTCGATGCAGTTGATCTGGCCGCGATCCGACAACACATAGGCACGGCCCTCATGTGCTACCGGGGTGGGGCAGTCCGCCCCGAGGTCACTGCGCTCCCAGAGCCGGGCGCTCGCGGTGATGTCGCCACTACCACCCAGCTTCACTCCGGCGCAGAACTTCGTCCGTCCGTAGGGAACGACGGCGATGCCGTCACTGAAACCCGGTGAGGCGATGACACGCCACATGGCCTTGTCTTCGGGGTTAAAGCCGCCACAGCTCCAGATCGTCCTCCCGTCTTTCGGATCGTGGCCGGTGAGTCGATCCGCGCCCCAGATCACGAGCATCTCCTTTCCGTCTATCGTCGTCAGGTAGGGAGTGGTGTAGGATTGTCCCGACTCTTTCTGCACGGGAAAGGTGCGATCAACTTTCCACGCCTCGGTGCCGTCTTCGGGATTGAGGGCGACGACATAAGACGCCCCCTCCTGCATCACGGCAATGACAATATTGCCTCCGGCAAAAACAGGCGACGTGCCGAGATCCCACCAGAGGGTGTCCTCGCCGTACTTTTCCTGGAGATTGGTCTGCCAGTTCACCTTACCATCGAGGGTCAGTGAGGCGACCGTTCCGCTCTTGAAGTACACGATGATGTTTTTGCCGTCGGTGATCGGCGAGGAGTTCGCGCCGCTGCCGTTCTTGTGTTTCCCGGAGCGTTCCGTCCCGAGCGTCTTCTGCCAGAGAACCTCACCTTTCCAATCGTAAGCGAGGACGCCATCCCGGCCCTCATTGCCGCATGTGACAAATATTTGTTCGCCAAGGACCATCGGAGTGCTGCTGCCGACACCCGGGAGCTTCACCTTCCAAATGACGTTCTCGGTCGGGGAGAACTTCGTCGGGTAGGCTCCGGCTTTCGCCACGCTATTGGCATCGGGTCCGCGCCATTGCGGCCAGTCGTCGGCATCGATGGCGAGGGTGGTGAGAACACTAAGAGCGAGGACGGCACACAAGTGAGAGGGGTTCATCATGGGCAAAGTCTACGGGAAAATGAGAGAAGGGAAACTACTCGATTCCAGCCATCATGGAAAAAGTTGAGCATGCCCCCACCCTCTTCCCGTGAACAACCGAATCAGGGATGAAACGTCAATTCCGCCAAATATATCGCGGTGATCGACTTGCCCGACGCGTCTTTTTCATGGCTGGAGTAGTAGGACACAAGAGCTCGAGTCGGCGACAGTGCGACAAAACCGGGATAAGAATTGTCGCCTCCGCTGGGGAACTCGCAAAATTCCTGCAACTTATTATCAATAAGCCAGTAAAGAGAGGTTTTTGCACCATTCTCCTTGGTGGTCTTTCGCCCTCCGACGATCGTATGCTCCCCCCATTTCACGACAAGCGGACCACCGACAGGCCGGTCAAGAGACTCGCGGCTCCATTCGGTGTAGGGCGGTGATGATCGGATGACCATCGCGTTCTTACCGCCCCCGTGACGACCGATCGCAAGAAGGCTGCCATCGTTCTCAAAGAGGAAGGCGGTTTCGTCACCCGCCTTCTCTGCAAAATACGCACGCTTTTTCCAGATGAGCCCGTCATCGCTTTCCAACATGAGGGATTCGATCTTCTCTCCTTCCCCTTTCGGCCCGATCTCGAAGCCCGGCTTGCGTCGCCCGCAGAGATACGCTTTGTCCCCATCCGTTGCCGCGCGCCAGATGTAGTGGCCAAAGGTGCCTTCAAGCATGACCGGGCTGGTCCATGCCCCTCCATCATCGGACCAGGCGGCAAAGCCGAGGTGTTTGTTCATGTCGTATTCCGCCACCGGGATGGTCGTCGGCCCACTCCACCACGTGCCGGTATAGACAAAGAGGCGCTCTTTGAATACGAGAAAATGGGGATCTCTCGTGTCCCGGTCTTTCACTGAAAACCTATGCACCTCCTCCCAGGTCACCCCTTCATCCGCACTACGCATGACAATGGTCGAGGCAGTGGGATGAACCATGTGGCCATCCGGAC
>JAGNMT010000241.1 GCA_017991025.1 Verrucomicrobiales bacterium | reverse complement strand
TGCCCGGAGTCACGTTCGGGGCGACCTTTCCAAAGCTCGCGGCACTGGCGCACAAGCTTGCGATTGTCCGCTCGTTCACCACCGGAACCGGAGCACACGACATCAAGCCCATCGTCGGGAAAAATTCACTCGGGGCGAATATCGGCTCGCTCTATGCCCGGGTCGCGGGCACGAACGATCCCGGTAGCGGACTGCCGCGCAACATTGCCCTCTATCCGAAGGCCGTCGATGCGAAGGCGATGAACATGATCAAAACTTTCGGTGACTTTGCCTCGGCTGGTCCTCTCGGGGCGGCTTATGCCCCCTACGAGCCCGGCGAAGGCGCGACGATGCAGGCCGATATGACCTTGAAGATGGCCCGTGATCGCTTCGATGACCGGCGTTTGCTCTTGAACGACCTCGACTCCGCAAAGCGTCGACTCGATGAAACAGGAGCCGCCGGGATGAGCGGATTCCAGGGCCAGGCCTTTGATATGATCCTCGGTGGTATCGCCGATTCGTTTGATGTTTCCAAAGAGGATCCGCGAACCATCGCCCGTTACGACACCGCTCCGCTCGTGAATCCGAATTCGATCCGTCAGGTCTGGAAAAATTACGAACGGTATCGCGACCACAGCCAGAACATCGGGAAGCTTTTGCTTCTCGCCCGCCGGCTCTGCGAGCGCGGTGCCGGATTTGTCACGGTCACAACGAACTTCGTCTGGGACATGCACGCGGACCAGAACAACGCCACCATGACCGAAGGCATGGAGTATGTCGGTGCGCCTTTTGACCATGCCGTGAGCGCCTTTATCGAGGACGTCGAAAACCGCGGACTGACTGAAAAGATCCTCCTCGTCTGCTGCGGCGAGATGGGACGAAATCCCGTCATCAACAAAGGCGGAGGACGCGATCACTGGGGCAATCTCGCGCCGCTCATTCTCTACGGCGGCGGATTAAAAACCGGGCAGGTCATCGGGCAAAGTGACCGGCGCGGTGGCGAACCGGACTCTTCACCTGTGCTCATGGAGAACCTCACCGCCACGATTCTGCACTCGCTTCTCGACTTGAACAAGGTGCGTCTCATGGAAGGACTCTCAAATGAGCTGCTGACGACAATGACCTCGCCGAGGCCGATTCGCGAGCTTTTCTAGTAGTGAGAAGTTGCCTGAAGGGCAGATCTTTGTTTTTCCTGCGCGTTTATTGCCAAGAGGTTGAAGGATGGACGATTTCTTCGGATAAGACGGGTATGAATCAAACAAGAAGGATTGGTCTGGCATGTTTGTTAGTGTTCGTCGGTTTTCTTGGCACCGTCGTGGGGGCCGAAAGCGGTGCCACCGGGGCAGGTGCCGCATTTGACTGGCGGGCATTCCTTGCCCCTTTTCACACGGTGACGCTGCATCTGCCGATCGGTTTTGTGATGATGGCAGTGATTCTGGAGGTCTACCATTTCCTGCGACCAAGTGCCCCGCTGAGAAGCGCGATCGGCGTCGTTCTCGGGTTTAGCGCCATGAGCGCGGTGGTCGTGGTTCTTCTCGGGATCTTCCGGGGAGCGGGAGGCGGTTATGAACCGGAGACCCTGGAGGAACACCGCTGGTTCGGGATCGCCGTGGGAGCGGTGACCGTTCTCGCGGCGGCGGTGCATTTTTTTACTTTCAGAACAAAGGCAAAATTTTTCCCGACGCTAATCTATCGTCTGCTTCTGGTGGTTGACACGGTTCTACTGACCATTGCCGGTCACGGGGGTGGCAATCTCACCCACGGATCCAAGTACCTCACGGAAAATGCCCCTGAGTGGGTGTCGAAGTGGGTGGAATCGTCCGGCAATGGTAAAAAATCGCAGACGGGCGGCGATCAGTCCGGCGTCTATGCCAGCGTCATACAGCCCATTTTCGAAGCCAAGTGCTACCAGTGCCACGGTCCGGAGAAACAAAAAGGCGACTTCCGTATGGATACCCTAGAGGGGTTGTTTACCGCCGGCGAGAGCGCACTGGATCCCATCGTCAAAGGCAATGCGGTCGAGAGCTACCTCGTTGAAACGATCACGGTCCCCGAGGACGACGACATTGCGATGCCCCCTGACGGCAAGGACCGGCTCACTCCCGAGGAGACTTTAGCGATCATGCGCTGGATCTGGCAAGGGGCGAAGACGGGGGCGGAGTAAAGTTGAATGGGTGGAAAGACGGGCGGGGGGCGCGGTCGGCTCGCCCGCCATCTCGCCCTGGGCGTGGTGGATGTTGGCGGCGAGGCCCGATTTTTCCATGGACAGATTTGCCAAATAGGTATACATTTGAACATGTATTCCGGCGACAGCCCCCTCTTCCCCCACGGCGGCTACCGGCATCTGCGGAGCTACAAGGTCGCGGAGGCGGTCTATGATGCCACGGTGGTCTTTTGTCGGCGGTTCATTCCGAAATCGGATCGCACGCACGATCAAATGGTGCAGGCGGCGCGCAGCGGGGGACGCAACATCAGCGAAGGCAGTGGCGCGGCGGCGACCTCGCGCAAGTCGGAGATGTTGCTGACGAATGTGGCGCGGGCCAGCCTCAACGACGAGTTGCTCAGGGACTACGAAAGTTTTCTCACCCATCGCGGGTTACGGGTCTGGCACAAGGACTCGCGCGAATGCTTCGCGATGCGCGAACGTTTGCAGCACGATTTCGTCGCGGATCTGCCGCCAGTGAAAGAAGGCGTGGTGCGTCTGACGGGACTGGCAGGTCTCGCCGATTTTGTCGGCGAAGCCGAGCCCGAGCTGGCCGCTAATGCGATGCTTTGCGCGGTGAATCAGGCGGCTTATCTGCTGCGACAGCAATTGAGAGGGCAGGCGCGCGATTTCACGGAGAAGGGCGGCTTCACCGAAAAGCTCTACGCGACACGAAAAAAGGCGAACGATGGCGGAGAGACCCTGGCCTGTCCGGAATGCGGAAAGCCGATGCGGCAGCGTATCGCGAAGCAGGGGAAACAGGCTGGCGAGACCTTCTGGGGGTGTAGCGGGTATCCGGAGTGCAAAGGCGTCCGACAGGTCTGACCTGTCTGATTGGGCGGACGATGAGAGATTCCATTCGGGCGCCCCGCAAGACAATACTTGAACCTTTCCGTTCCGGAAGAAAAATACATCCCATCCCATGTGGAACAGCCCTCACAGCCCTTCTGAATCCGGCAAGCGCTATTCTCTCGCCGATCTTTCCGTCCTCGTGCTTCCGCTCGACGAGCTTTTATACCTCAGCAAAACCGGGCCCGTTTCAGATGTGGTGGACGAGAAAATTCTGCGCCGTCTCGATCGAGGCGAACTGGTCTTCGCGCTCTACGAAGTGTTCGAGGCGCTGACCGGTGAGGTAGCCGTCCCGGTGGGCGGGCATCCCGGCATTCACGAGGCGATCATCGCCGAGCTATTGAGGCAAGCGTTCGACGCGGTCTGCTGCGAGATTGACACGGGGGACACGGGTGATTTTGCCAGAAGAGCAGCGTGGAACAGCGTCGACCGTCTTGTCGTGCATGAGAACCCGAACGATCCTTCCTTGCCCTGGATGCTGGAGGATGACGGGATGACCTTGGAGGACCCGGAATCCTATCGTTTGGAAAAAATCACCCTCGAGCATTGGGAGGAACTCCTGTGTGGAGAGAGCCTTCTTTTCTCGGAATTCCTCTGGGATGGCGATTGGAGAATGGACTCCCTGATGGATCTCCCTCCCGGGAAAGCAAAGATGATGAGCGACCTGACGGGTATCAATCTACGTGTCGTCCAAGCGCTGCCCCATATGCCGGACGAGGCCGAGGTGCGGATGGCGGAAGGCTATCTTCAGGGGTTGATTGATTTGATGGAGCGTGAGGACCAGGATCGGTGGCGAGGCAATGCGGAGCCGGGCCGTGAAGGCTGGCCGGATACACCGTTTTGATGAGGGTGGAAGGTTGCCGGTGATCTGGGAGTTTCATGGGCGAAGGAGATTCTCCGGGATTTCGGGCAAAGAGGCAAGGGGGAGGCGGGGGCACGAAGGCGGGGGTGTGGGTTACGTTGGCGGAATGAAGGTTGGCGGTGCAGTGGGATTCGCCTATAAGAAGGGCCGCCATGCCGCGTATTACCAAAGCCCAGTCGTCGTCGAAGGAATCCGCAGCCAACCCGCCCTACATCGACTCCAACCGGTTCCGCAAGGACGACAACCATGCCTGAAACACCTGAACAAGAAGCTCGACGCACGATCGACGCCCAGTTGGCGTTGGCGGGTTGGGCCGTTCAGAATCTCGACCAGATCAATCTCTCCGCCGGCCGCGGAGTCGCTGTCCGCGAAATGCAGTCCCAGGGCGGTCCGGCCGATTATGTCCTCTTTGTTGATGGCAAAGCCCTCGGGATTCTCGAGGCCAAGAAAGCGGGCATGACCCTCTCCGGCGTCGCCGAGCAGAGCCAGCGCTACACCGCTGCGAAGAAATGGATTCCCCAGCGTTGGGCCGATCCGCTGCCTTTCACCTACGAGTCCACCGGCATCGAGACGAATTTCCGCGACCAGCGCGACCCGGATTCCCGCTCGCGCCCGGTCTTTGCCTTCCACACTCCCGTGCACCTGCTCGCACTCGTCCACCAGCCCGATACCCTCCGCGCCCGCCTCGCCGACCTGATGATCGAACACGACATCGGGGTCTCCACAACCCGGACGATTTTAATCAAGCGGATCGATTCGGATTATTTCGAGGAGAACTGATACGAGGTGAGTGCCATTCACTTCATGCGGTGGAATCATGAGAGACTTCCAGAGCTACATTGACGAGGAATACCGGAAAACCCCGGAGGAAGCGATGCGGCTCTACGACGGAAAGACGATCGATGAGGCATTTCCACACCTCCTCAAGAGCCAGTTGGAGTCACGGCTGAACCAGCTCGAAGCCGGTAGGCGGGCGATGCTGCATGAGCGCAGCGGATACATGACCAACATCCAGAACGGGACGTATCTCTTGTGGAAAGAGGGGCTCGATCAGCTGGAACAGTTCATCGCCCTCAACCTGGAATGGGGGACGAAGCTCATCAAGGAGTTCAATGCGAACGGAGATCCGGAGCGGAAGCATCGCTTCAACGCGCTGATCAAGAACCACTCAAGAGCCTGCCTGATGGCAGAGGAAATCCTCCATTTGCTAAAGGGCGGCTTTCCTGATGCCGCATTCGCCCGCTGGAGATCCCTTTACGAGATCGCGGTAACCGCCTTTTTCATCGGACTCCATGGAGAAGCCTGCGCCCAGGCTTATCTCGATCACGAGATTGTCGACGAGCTGAAGTGCCACCAACTGGATCACGAATTACAGGCGGCAAGGGGAAATAGACCACAGTCCGATGGTTACGTGAAAGACCTGGAGAGGGTTTTCCAAGAGAAACTTGAGAAGCACGGCGACTCGTTCAAGAACGCGTTCGGATGGGCAGCCGTGACTTTGGGGAAGAAGAACCCTCAGTTCAAGGATCTCGAAGAGAGCATCGGCCAAGCCCAAATGCGAGTCCTCTACAAGCGCGCGAGTCACAAGATTCATGCTGCCGCTAATGGTGTCTCAACATCACTCGGCACGCAAAGCTTCCGACCGAATGCACCGATGCTGCGAGCTCCGAGCCATGAAGGTCTCCGGGATCCGGCGATTCTGTGCGCTCACTCAGTCTGTCAGACCTCGACGGTGATCACGACATTTTTCAACAGCGCTGAATGTCTCATCGAAATGAACCTCTTTGCTGAGTTGGTAAGCAGAATCGAGACGGCCTTCGACAAGGGAGGGGCGCGAATTGCAGGATTCGATGAATCGGGGAAAACAATTTCGAGACCATTCTAGCGGCAATGATCCAGTCCTTCGCCGATGCCGACACCGAGCAGTTGTTCCTGGAGGAACGGAACCGGCGTTTCCATGCGGTCTCCCGCGTGGCCCTGCGCAAGCTGATCCAGATGAACCGGGCAGGCCAGCTCACCGACCTCGCGGTGCCACCGGGCAACCGGCTCGAAGCCC
>JAGNMT010000240.1 GCA_017991025.1 Verrucomicrobiales bacterium | reverse complement strand
CGAACCGTCCCGCTGAGCGCGATTGCGCTCACGAACCACAAGAATCCCTCGCTTCTCAACAAAGACGCCTCGCCCTACGATGCGGAATTTTCGGAAAATCGGATTCGGACTGGAACTCCAGGGGGCCAACTCCAGGGGGCCAACTCCAGGGGGCCTGTCCCCGCGAATCCCGCACTGGGGCGGCGCGGCGGTGATCGTCCGTGGCTGGAGCAGGTGGCGGATGACGCGAACCATTCTCCGGTGTTGAACTTTCACTACCCCTGCGAGCATGGCGAAGGGCTGCCTTACATCCGCAGGGTGGTGAAGCTGGAGTTCGGATCCTTGACGGACCAGCAGCCGACCGGCGTCCACCGCGTGCGGCCCTGGGTTGCGGACTCCCTGACTGCGGAGATGCGGGAAATGGGATGCGAAGTCGTGGCGCTGGAGATCGAACGGACATTTTGGGAAAAGGCCACTATCCTCCATTCAGAGCACCATCGTGATCCCGGCTCGGCGATGCCCGTGCGTTATTCCCGCCACTACTCGGATCTGGCGTCGCTTTTTCATACCGGCCTCGCCGGAAAGGCGCTGGAAGATTCACAGCTCCGGCAACGTGTCGTGGACTGGAAGACCCGCTTTTTTGCCCGGGCCTGGGCCCGGTATGATCTGGCGCGACCGGGAACGTTCCGCCTCCTGCCAACACAGGAACGAATGTCCGAACTGGAACGCGATTACAAGGAAATGCGCGAAATGTTTATAGGTGAGCCGCTCTCCTTTTCCGTTATCATGGACATCCTGATGGAACTGGAGAAAAGGATCAATCAAATGCCATGAGCGACTTCACCTTCGAATTGAGCCAAAATAAATGACACCCGGGCCGGAAAGCTGGGAGGAGGCTTGAGGATACGTCGCGCCGGAATAAATGACACCGGATGTAATAAGCGGGGTCAAGGGGGCGGCGCGGGACTTCATGGTATCTCTCGCCACACGGCGGGATGTGGCGGTTCAATCACTTCGCCAGCACCAAGCGAAACCCAAAATCGTGGTTGCGAGCGGTTGGACTGAAAACAAAGCGAAAGGACGATTCAGTAACGATGGAGTTCCCAGCCCCCCAACCACCACCACGCAAGACTCTGCTACCGGTGCTATTCCAATCTGCGACCCATTCCACTACATTGCCACCAAGGTCGTAGAGTCCCAGTGAATTTGGCTTGAAACTCATCACCGGAGAGGTGGTTGGAAATCCGTCATCGTAACCCTCCAGGTAGATAGTCTCGCCAGAATTCAGTGGTGCTTTGGCTTTTCGGCTCTCGTCACTATAGTTACCTGCTCCCTGCGGAGGCGGCCACTCGTTTCCCCACGGGTATTGGCCCTCTATTTTGCCAGATTTCTCCTGCGGTGCGGCCTTATCGTCTTCCATTTTTCCGATGCCCACGGCCATGCTCCATTCGTGATCGGTGGGCAGTCGGTAGGTCAAACCTTCCTTTTTGCTGAGCCAGTGGCAGAAAGCTTGGGCATCCTCCAATTGTATGAGGCCCACCGGGTGATCCTCGGCGTTTTCCTTGATCTCAATCCCGAAGAATGTCTGGTTTCTCCAAATGGGTGCAATCTCGGGATTTTCCTTGGCATAAGCTGCGTAGTCCTTCCATCGCACCTCGTGGATACAGAAAAGCACTTCGGTGTCGGGCACCGGAACGAACTTCATTCCGAGGCTGTTCTCGGAGGGAGCGTCCTGGCCGGCGCGCGTGGAAGCGGCGACAACCGGCGGTGGGTTCGGCGGAGCAACCTTGGGCGCTGCGGCGACGGGCGCTGGAGCGGACGCCACCTCAAGGATAATACGGAATCCGTTGATGCTGCGTCGATTGTCTGGCAACGGATGAGAGCGCGACGACGAGAGCACAAACGGACGCTCGATGTGAGACCAGGACCCGCCCCGGAGAACGCGCTCCTTGTCTTCATGGGAAAACCAATCTTCGCACCATTCCCACACGTTCCCACCCAGGTCGAAGAGACCGATCTTGTTCGGCGCAAAACTCATCACCGGTGAGGTCGTGGGGAAGGTGTCTACATAGCCGTCAATATACTTCGCGTCCGGGTGTGGTGCCTTCTCCCTTCGGCTTTCGTCGCTGTAGTTCCCCGCTCCTTTCGGAGGGGGCCATTCGTCGCCCCAGGGAAATGCGTTCGGATCCTTGTAGATGTCTGCCGGCCTCATACTCGGGTTCCAATGCTCCACTTTTCCGATACCCACGGCGATACTCCATTCCTGATCAGTCGGCAGGCGGTAGGTCCTGCCTTCTTTCTTGCTCAGCCAGGCGCAAAATGCTTTCGCATCGTGCCAACTGACCCGGGTGACCGGATGATCCTCGTTCCGGTCTGCGGGTGTGAAGCCATCCGCGCTTTGGTCTTTCCACAGTTCATCGACACCGGCGGTTTCCGCAGCATAAGCGGCGTAGTCTTTATACCGTGTCTCGTGGATGCAAAAGAGAACCTCAGTGTCGGGCACCGGTACGAATTTCATCGCAAGGCTGTTCTCGAAGGGCGCATTCTTGGTGGTGCGGGCGAGTTCGGGGGAGACCACCGAGGGTGGCTGGACCGGAGATGGAGGAACGGGCGTGATAGTGGGGGGCGGGGCGGCGAGGTCCGCGACGATGCGGAAGCCGTAGACTTCAGCTCGAGCTGCGGGTCTAAGACCGACGCGATTTGACGAATGCAGATGGCTACGCACAGCGAGATACCAAGCACTGCCACGCATGACACGGGTTTCCTTCGAGTCGTCATACCAATCCTCGCACCATTCCCACACGTTTCCACCCAAGTCATAGAGTCCTATCTTGTTTGGCTCAAAGCTCATGACCGGCGCGGTCGTCGGAAAGGTATCGTCATAGCCGTCGATATACTTCGCGTCTGGGTGTGATGCCCTCTCCCTGCGGCTTTCGTCGCTGTAGTTGCCCGCTCCTTTAGGTGGAGGCCATTCATTGCCCCACGGGAGCGTTGTCGGCTCCTTGAAGACCGTCGCAGGAGTTGTGTCGGATTTCCACTTCTCTGCTCGACCTATCCCCACGGCGACACTCCATTCGCGATCCGTCGGGAGACGATAGCGCTTGCTCTCCTTCCTGCTGAGCCAGTCACAGAAGGCCTGCGCGTCGTCCCAGTTCACTTTCATCACGGGGTGGTCCTCTGGCCGATCAGTCGGGGCAAAACCATCACCTCTTTGATCCCTCCACGATCCGTCAATTCCCTTCGCCTCGGCGGCGTAGGCAGCATAGTCCTTGTAACGCACCTCATGAATACAGAAGAGCACGTCCGTATCCTTCACCGGCACGAATTTCATCCCGAGGCTGTTCTCGAAGGGCGCGTCCTTGGTGGCGCGGGTGAGGTCGGGGGAAGACTGTAGGGCGGCCGCACCGGCTGCCGGTTGTGTTCTCTTTAGCTCAGACGGCAAGGGGGCCGCTTGCCCTACAGATGCAACAACGGAAGTCTCCGATGCCAGCGACTCCCGATAGGCCAGCACAGCCCTGGCCTTTTCCAGATCGCGGGCCTTGGTCAATTCCACCTCCAGCGCCTGAAGGGACTGCTGCAAGGCGGCATCGAGCGCGGCGAGGAGCTTTCGGGATTCGTTCGTCCAAGTCTCCCGAAGGATCACGAGCGTCTCGGGTGAACCTTCCGGCAGTTCCGGCAAAGCGGGCGAGTGGCTCACCGCCGCCCGGGGATCTGTCGCCGGAGCGGCGAGCGATGCGACGAGTGTCGCCACCCTCAACTTTTCCTCATCAAAGGCGGTGGTCACTTTCAGATCTCCGGCGTCGGCGGCCTGATTGAGGCGGGAATCCAGAGTGCGTCCGTATTTGGTCGCCAGTTCAGCGAGTTGTGTCCTCCGCGCCTTCAAATAGCCATTCAGCCGCGTCTGCAGGCCGGGCAAATTCGCGAGAGGGTCTGTCGATGGTAGAACGGGCGTCTCGCCCGTTTTCCCCGAAGGCTCGACCTTACGTTCGGACTCAGCGGCCTCCGCTGGTGATTCGGCCATCGCCGCCGCCTTCATACCCTCGCTACTATTCACCGGCGGGGACGCCGGTGCTACTATTTCCTCCGCATTGGGAACAACGGTGTCGGACTTGGCGATGGGTTCGGGAGTTTTTTCGGCGGGTGCCCCGGACGCCGGGGTGGCCGCCTGAAGGGGAAGCGCCGGTGTTTTCTCCACAATAACCTCAGGCAAGAGAGCCGGAAGGGTTTCCGGCTCACCGCGTTTCCCGGCAAGGAGGATGACCAATCCCGCGATGACGAGGGCGGCGGCACCGAGGCCGACGACGAGCGGCGTCTTGGAGGCCGGTTTCGGGGGAGCCTTCTTCCCGCGCAGCGAAGTGGTCACGGGCACGACGGCTTTGACGGCCCCGCTGGGCTCCCCGGCCGCGACCCGTGCCAAGGGACTGCTCAGGACCAGATCAAGGTCCGCCCGCACCGCTCCCGCGCTCCCATAACGGTAATCCGGGTCGGCGGCCATCGCAGTGCTAACGATTTCATCAAGTCGCGGGTCGATCTCCGGATTCAGCTCGCTCGGCATCTGGTAATTCCCCCGGGGCAATTTGCCGGTGAGCATCTGGTAAAGCATCACCCCGACGGCATAGAGATCGGCGCGGTGGTCCGGCACTTGATCCCTGTCGAGGGCCTCCGGCGCGACGAAGTCGGGCGTGCCCACTGCGACGTTGCTCATCGTCAGAGCGGGGGCTTCGGCGTCGGCGTGGTCCCCGAATTTCTTGGCGAGACCGAAGTCAGCGATCTTGATCCGTCCCTCGCGATTGAGGAGGATGTTGGCCGGCTTGATGTCCCGGTGGACGATGCCGTGGGCGTGGGCGTATTCAAGGGCGTCGAGGACATGGGCACAGATGGAGAGGGCGTGCTCCTGGGGCAGCTTTCCGCCGTGGAGTTTCAAATACTGGTGGATGTCCATCCCGTCGACGAACTCCATCACGAAGTAGAGTTCGCCTTCCGCGGTTTCGCCGAAATCGTAGACCGAGAGAATGGCCGGGTGATCGAGCTTGGCCATCGCTTTCGCCTCCTGCTCAAAGCGCTTCACGAAATTCAACTGATCGTCTCCCTTCGTGAAAGTCTCCGGAAGCACTTTGATCGCGACGATGCGATCAAGCTTGGCCTGCCGCCCCTTGTAAACCGCCCCCATTCCTCCGCGACCCAGGATGCCGAGGATCTCATACTGCGGCAGCATCCGCTGGAGTTCCTCGGGCAGGGGCGGTTCCCAAGGGGAAGAAGCGGGACTGCTGGACGACATCGAGAAAAAGTGGCGTTTTTCAAATGGAGATGCAAGCGGAAATACGCTTGGCACCCGCCTCCGAATCCCCTTAGTTGTCGTGTGGCGGGGACAAATTTTCTGCCCCTTAAACTTTTGAAAATTTGACCTGTCCACGCGCGATCAGTAAGGAGGTCAAGAGATGAAGAAAGAGAAGGCTACCATAACCGCTGAAAAGCTTGATCGTCGCTTCGACGATGGCGAAGTTATCAGCGGGTTTCTCGACTGGGAAAGTGCTCGCAGACCGGGCCTTGAGCCACGTCGGGTAAATGTCGATTTGCCGGGTTGGATGATCTCCGAACTTGATAAGCAGGCTTCCCTCATCGGAGTGACGCGCCAGTCCATCATCAAGGTTTGGCTCAGTGAGCGAATCAAAACCGAGAAGACGGTGCAGCCCTAAAATTTGAAGGGACATAAATTTGAAGGGACAGGTTAATTATTGGCCGAGAAATCCGCTCACATGTCGATTTCATTCTCGATTTACGCGAATCCTTCCGCGAACAAAATTTGAAGGGACAGGTTAATTATTGGCCGAGAAATCCGCTCACATGTCGATTTCATTCTCGATTTACGCGAATCCTTCCGCGAACAGGCAGAAGCAGTTCGATCCGTTAGCAACCGCCCCTCGGAGATGGCTCCGCCCTAAACGCTCGGCCCTCTTCTCTGACTTTGACTT
>JAGNMT010000239.1:1358-5989 GCA_017991025.1 Verrucomicrobiales bacterium | reverse complement strand
ACATCCGGATCATCATTCATTTACTGATGGGTTGCGAAATGCGGAGGTAGGCAAAAAAGTCCCGGAGTTGCTGCTCATCGAGGCCCTCAAGCAATCCCTCGGGCATGAGACTGCGCCCCATCGGGAGCACCTCCGCGATCTCACCGGCGGTGATCGTCACATCCTGACCGTCGAGACCACGCAGGACCGTTACCTGATTATCGCGATCCACTTGAAAACCGCTAAGGGTGCGCCCGTCTTTGGTTGTCACGCTGATAAACTGATAACCCTCGCGAACCTCGGCATTCGGATTGGCGATACTGATGAGCATGGTGCCGAGATTGTCCCTCTGATAACTCGTGAGCTCCGGCCCGATGTTGCCCCCTTTAAAAAAGAGTTTGTGACAACTCGCGCAGCGCTGCATGAAGGTCGCCTCGCCATTGTAGGGGCTCCCGGGGCTCTTCTTCAATGCGGCCTCGACTTCCGCAATCTTTGCTCCGAAATCGTAGCCCGTAGTATCCCCTTTCGGAAACAGTTTCGCCGCCGTCACACGAATGGTTTCGTCACGGTGCAACCGTAGTTGTTCGGCAATGTCAGCGGGCACGACCGAAAGACTCAGTTTCCCCGACTCCAACGCCGCAAGGAGCGAAGCCGTCCAGGGCGTACGGCTCGTGAGCAGGGTGAACGCGGCAGGGCGCACCTCCTCAGGAAGGCTGGGCAACACCTCAAGTGCGGCGGTCGCGATGGAAACCTCATCGTAGGCTCCGAGAGAGGCGAATGCCGCCTTTCGGAGGGAGGCGTCGGCTTCACTCTTCGCCACCTTCAAGAGCACCGGGACCGCCTCCACCTTCCGCACTTCCCCAAAACTCCGGGCGTAGCGGAGACGTTCATCGAGGGGTGTTTTCTCATCGGCAATGAGGGCGAGAGCTTCGCTCACGGCAGAGGCGTCCCCCTGACGCAAACGAATTCCGAGCGAGGCGCCTCCCGATCCGGCCATGGCCGTGATGAGCTCGTCCGGCAGCGCGGTCATGGTGCGACCGCGATAGGCTTCTTCAAATCCCTTCATCAACTGTGCGGCCTGCTCCGGACCGGGGGCTAGGCGCAGAAGTTCTGCCACGAGAAGAAGCTCCTGCCTTTTTCCTTCCACTGAGAAGCGACGGGCGATGCGGGGCAGGATCTCCTGCGTCACGAGAGGTTCGTCCCAGAGCGAACGCACCTTAAATAGATCCATGACAGCGACGGTATCCGACGGGAGGTGGGCCTCGAGCACCCACCAGCAGAGAAGCGGAATATACGAATCATTGACATCCTCATCCCGACCCATGACAGCCGCGAGAAGCGGAAAAGCCTGTTCGTTGGCAAGGCGACGCGCGGTCGCCGCGAACTGGGCACGGACCTCGGCATCGGGTTCCACCCCGGCCTGCGTGACGAGCGTTTCAAAGACATTGGTCGGGAGCGGATAGGCCTCGGTCCGGGCAGGCGGCTGACCGAGATTGCGCTGAATGCCATAGTCGTCACCGAGAAGCCGCGTCGCCCAGAGACGCACGGCCGGATCAGGATGCTTCAATGCAATCACTGCCGTCGCATCGTCGAGTCCGGCGGACTGATGCAGCGCCCAGAGGGCATTGAGCGCGCCGACTCCGGCGCCCTTCGCGATCGCCTCCTTTAGTGCGGGGATGACCGTTTCGTCCTTGCGTTCACCGAGGACACGCACGGCGGTGTTGCGATGCCACTTGTTCGGATGACTGAGCAAAGCGATGAGTTGCCCGCTGGTCTTTGCACCGAGATTGAGGTCGGTCTCAAGCTTGTTGCCTTCACCCGAGATCCGGTAAATGCGGCCCGTGGTCGGATCGATCTGGTTCTGATAGTGCTGTCCGTGAGCGATGTAGTATTCGTACATGTCGGACACAAAGAGAGATCCATCGGGTGCGTTGGCGATGTAAACCGGACGGAACGCGACATCGCTGCTCTTCACGACGATCCCGTGATCAACCGTGTCGAAGGTCGAGCCACGGGGCATCCAGCGAGTTGCGATGACTTCGTTGTGCAGGGGATCGATCGCAAAAAGGAGGCCCTTCAATTTGTCGGGCATCGCCGTGCCATCGGCAAAAGCCCCGAAGTGGGTAAACCGCACCACCGGATCCTTCGTCGCCATCATCGGCAACTCTCCAAAGGCATAGGGATTCCGGGGCGGACCGAATTTCCCGGGATCGACTCCCTGCATCCGGTAAAAACCGCCCTGCACATAATGCCAACCGCGCGTGCTGCCCCCATTGTGGCCCGAATAGAGCCGACCCTGTGCATCGAACTCAAGACCGAAGGTGTTGCCACTGCCTTCGGAAAAGATCTCAAAGGCCCGCGTTTCGGGATGATAACGCCACACCATGCAGCCCTCGAAATAGGTGCCTTTCGCATCCACCGGATCAAAACCCGGGCGAACGACACGGCACGAGGTCGTGCTCCCCTGGCCTCCATACAACCAGCCATCAGGCCCCCAGACGAGACCATTGGACATGGAGTGGGTGTCCTCAAATCCGAATCCTGACAAATGCACGACAGGATCCCCGTCAGGAACATCATCGCCATCCGCATCCGGATAAAAAAGAAGATAGGGTGTATTCATGATCCAGACACCCCCGCGTCCCCGCACCACGGAATTGGCCATGTTTAGTCCTTCAATGAATACGCTGTGCTTGTCGAACTGCCCGTCGCCGTCAGTGTCTTCATGAATCGAAATGCGGTCTGCGCCACGATCATGATGCGGCGGTGCCAGAGGGACTTTGTCGTAGTGAGCCCGATAATACTTGTCCCGACTCAGCATTTTCAGTCCGGCCGGATACGGGTACTGCCGCGACTGCGCGACCCAGAGCCGCCCGCGCTCGTCGAAACTGAAATTGAAGGGCTGCGCGACCTCGGGCTCGTGCACAAGAAGATCAACCTTGAGCCCGTCGTGCACTTGAAACATCGTCGCTGATCGCTCCGGCGGCAGACTTGGCCCGTGAACCTGTTCCGTCCGCCCGAGAACCCGATAGGATTCGCGGAACTCTTCGAAGGTGGCCCGGGCCGGTTTGGTCGCGATTGCCCCGCCCGGCGTGTAGTTTTCGTCCGCCAGATATTCCCAGGTGCCCTCAAACACACATTCCCAGAAGTAGTTCATGATGAAAGGTGCCTCGCCGAGGAATCCACCGGGGCCTTCGGGTTGATAAACACGGATCGCGATCTCGTTCCACTCTCCGGGGAGTAGCGTGCCGACCGGCACTTTGTGACGGAAGATGGTGCTCCCCGCACTCGCATATTTCGGGGGAAAAATGCCGCCCGTCCCGATCTTCTTTCCGTTGACCCAGACCTCGTTGGCGCCTGCCAGTTCGCTGATGTTCACGCCGACGGATTCCTCGAAGAGGTTCCGCTCGTGCTTCGTGAAAAAGCTGTCGTGCACCTTCACCCGGGCACGCAACCAGGCGGTGCCCTTAATATCCAGCGCTCCGGGGACCTTGATAGGTTCCCATTCGGCAGCACCGACATTGAAAAACAGGGTCAGTGTCAGGATCAGACTCAAGAGGGGGGTCGTCTTCATAGCTCAAATTTTCACGACTTGACCCGACGCAGCGGACTGCTCGGCGGCGAGACAGGCGCGAACGGCCTCACGGGACTCTTCCGGAGTAATGACCGAAGGCTTTTCCCCCGTTGCGATGCCATTCACGAAATAAGCGAGTTCGTCACGAAGAGCCCCGCGCAACTGGCCGTGTATCATCGGCCAGTAGGTCGTATCCGGACAGCGGGCACCGGTCTTATCAACAATCATCAAATTCGGGTGAGTATCGTGGATGGAAATCGAGCCCTCGGTCCCGACGATCTCAAGACGTTCGTCGATTTGGAAAGGTGTCGTGTCAGGGAGACACCAGACGGACTCAAGGATACACGATGCCCCACTCTCGAGGCGATACATGACCTGTCCGAGATCAGGATGCGCGTGATTGCGAACCTGCACTGTCTGCGCATACGCCGTGACGGCGCGGGACTCGCTGAACCAGAACATGAGATCCGTGTCGTGAACACAATCCCCGATAATGGGCCCGATTTTATCGAGCACGGTCGCTCCGACCCAGGCAGGCAGATTGCGGCGGGCATACATGGAAATGATCCTGCCGATTTTGCCGGCCGCGATCTCCTGCTTTGCAGCGGCGTAACGGGGGTTAAAGCGGCAGATGTGCCCGGTCATAAAGAACCCCGCGGCGGCATTCGCGGCGTCCACAATGAGATCACAATCCGCAACGGTCGAGGCCATGGGCTTTTCAAGAAAAACATGTTTGCCCGCCTCCAGTGCCGCCACCGCCGGCTCCATGTGCTGATCCCACATCGTCGTGATGCTGACCGATTCCACTTCCGGGTCGGCCAGCATCGCGTGGTAATCGGTATAAGTCTTCTTAACACCAAACCTTGCCGCCACTTCCGCCAGCCGCTCCGGGTTCCGAGTGCACACCGCGTACAATTCCACATCCGGAATCGACGCGAGCGCCTCACAATGTTTTTCCCCGAACCAACCCAGCCCAAGCACGGCATGCTTCACTCTCTTCATAAAAACCTGAAACTTTGAACTTTGAACTTTGAACTTTGAACTTTGAACTTTGAACTTTGAACTTTGAACTTTGAAC
>JAGNMT010000239.1:0-1258 GCA_017991025.1 Verrucomicrobiales bacterium | reverse complement strand
TTTTTCCCCGAACCAACCCAGCCCAAGCACGGCATGCTTCACTCTCTTCATAAAAACCTGAAACTTTGAACTTTGAACTTTGAACTTTGAACTTTGAACTTTGAACTTTGAACTTTGAACTTTGAACTTTGAACTTTGAACTTTGAACGTCTACCAAGGCGGCAGCGCCATCGTTCCCCCATCGAGAATGATGGAGGTCGCGTTGATGTATTCCGAATCGTCGCTGAGCAGAAACGCAGCGGTCTTCGCGATATCGATGGGCTGCCCGAGTCGCCGCACCGGGATCTTTTTGGCGACTTCGGCATAGAGTTCCTCAACCGGCTTGTCCCAGCCCTCGCAGGTGGCGGCGAGCATGGGAGTGTCGATCGTTCCGGGACAGATCCCGACAACGCGGACTTTGCCGGCATGATCGGTCGCGAGGCAGCGCACGAGAGACTCAAGAGCCCCCTTCGACGCACAATAAAGAGCATGAGCCGGAAAACCGATGAAGGCCGCGACCGACGTAGTGATGAGAAAGACACCCTGACCGTGCGACTCCATCACGGGGATGGCGTGTTTCGCGGTCCAGAAGACACTCTTCACATTCACTCCCATGATCTTCTCCCAGGCCGCGTCGTCGAAGTCGGTCACTTTACCCTTGCCCCAGACCCCGGCGTTGCAGTGGACGCCATCAAGGTGCCCGTAGGTCGCGACGGTGTGGTCGACCATCGCCTTGACACTGCTCTCCTGTGCGACATCAGTGAAGATGAAGCTCACCTCCTGCCCGGCCTCGCGTAGTTCTTTTTCGAGCGCGATGCCGCGTTCCTCCTGATTCGAGGCAATCACAACCTTGGCACCGAGAGACGCAAAATGCCGACCGCAGGCCTCGCCTATGCCTGAGGTGCCGCCGGTGACGAGAATAACTTTATCTTTAAGATTCATCACTTCCAGGGGAGATCGCTGTCGTTTTCAAATTTCATAAACTCGATCACCGCGCCATCTTTGAGAATGAAAGCAACGGTGAAATTCGGAGAAGGTTCAAAGGGCTCGATAAGCACTTCCTCACCGACCAGTTCCGCGGCAATGTCGTCGACCCGATAGGCCACGTGCGGCATGTCCCGCACCGGTCCCGAGACAGGACTGTCCGCTTCGAAACGCAGATACTCGACCGCATAGGGATGTTTCCGCGGGTCCGTGACCCAGACTTTCGTCTCCTCGACGAAGTATTCGCCGGGTTGGCTGTCGTTGGTCGGGAGTCCAATGTGGTGGAAGGATTTCA
>JAGNMT010000238.1 GCA_017991025.1 Verrucomicrobiales bacterium | reverse complement strand
CCGGATCTTGGTACCGGAATTTGGCGAGACTTGCCAGC
This sequence comes from Verrucomicrobiales bacterium, assembly GCA_017991025.1. Lineage (GTDB taxonomy): Bacteria > Verrucomicrobiota > Verrucomicrobiia > Verrucomicrobiales > DEV007 > Arctic95D-9. The sequence continues at coordinate 5,964 of JAGNMT010000238.1, read as the reverse complement.
GCAAGAGGGTTGTCCCGAGACCGATGAGGACGATTCTACTCATTCCAGGGATGTGGAGTCATCCCGGCGCGGTAAAGCCTTTAAAGGAGGCTCTCGAGCGAAATGGGCACCAGGTCATTCTCGCTACCCTCCCCGGTCAGAATGCGGAGCAGCCTTTCAACCCGGCGGAGTCAGGCCGTTCCTCGTGGGCAGATCGAGTTGCCGCCGTAAATAGTGTCATCGACGGATTGCCCCCGGCATCTTTACCTCTCCTGATCGGCGAGTCCACGGGTGGGCTGATCGCTCAGATTGTAGCATCGCAACGGAAGACAGGCCCCCTCGTACTGCTGAATTCTCCGGCACCCGAAAGCATGCTTCGTTGTTTGCCGTTTCTGCTCTTTTCCTTCCTTAAACAGATCTTCGGCCGCAGTTCCCAGCGCGCCTTTCGGGAAATGAATTTCCCGACCTGCCGTCGCGAGAACACCGGAATCGATGCTTCCAGGGTCACTGCTCCCATGCTCATCGTTAGCGGAGCAAAAGACTGGATCGTCCCCCGCTCTGCTTCATTAAGTCTTTTCCGCTTATACCCGCAGGCCGACTACCAGCGCTTCGCAATGAGCGGGCATTGGATCTTTGAGGAGGAGAGCAGCGAGAGGATTTTTCGGGATATCGCAGATTGGATTGAAGCGCTTGAAGAAAGTATGTCGCCCGCTCTCCCGACGATTGCCGGCGAGATCACGGGACGTCGTGGTCTTCACCATCAGGCACCGTCTCTCACGAAACTCCCGCCGGTGGCAATTCCCGCCGCGAAAGCCACGAGGCCCGCCTGGCGTTTTACCGGCCCCCGGAAAGTTCGCAAAGGTGCTCGCATCATGGCGGAGTGAGAGCCATTTGAGAAATCCGTCCTTTCCCAGCGCCCGGAAAGGCGTAAAAGTAAGAACTCCTCCGTTCCGGCGGTAGAATTCCGTGAAATCAGGACAATCTTTCGCTCCCCCGGCGATATTCTGGAACTCTGGACGAGTGAACCCTCCTTCATGAACCTCCAATCAGTCACCCTTTTCGGCCGAAAGCTGACAGATGCGGATTTACACGGACTCTTCTTCGTTGCGCTCGCGCTCTCGGCGATCGTCTGGGTGATCTTTGCTTTGAAGCGCGGGGACCGACTCTTCCCGACCATAGGTCTCGCGTCGGCGGTGGTCACCCTTTTCTATTTGACCTCGCCGTACGCCACCGATGCCGCACGCTGGTGGATCGCGGCGGGCATCATCCTCGTCGGACTCGTTTTTCTCTGGTTGAGCCGGCATCGGGTATGGAAGCCTCTCCTGATCGCCACGGGACTAATCCTTGTTCTCGTCGCAGTGTTTCTTACTTCCTCTTCGGTCAATCTCCTCTCGTTTGAAAAATCTCTCGATAACAGCGTGTCCTTTTACTTTCTCGGTTGTCTCGCCTGGCTCGTGATTCAAGTGGTCATTCCGCGGACCCGCGGAAAACAGCAGGCCGTTCAGGCGGCCGGTCTTACAGTCGTTATTTCGATCGTTATGTTTATCGTCGCGACGGTCTGGTGGCTGGAAGCAACCGACGAAAAGGTGTTGCCCGATTCTCCGGTGGCTACGACGGGGGCGGAGGTGGAACGCCTCTTATCGCAGCCTCATGGAAACCATCGGTTGGGTATTTTAGCTGTCGGTTTGATTGGAGGACCGGTACTGCCGACCGGGGCTGCTGGAGAAGATCCTGAGTATGTGGCCTTTTTCACGAAACGGGTACCGGGAGCGGGTATCAAGCCCGATATTCCTACTTTCCTGCCTCCGCAATACGAGATGCGAATGGCCGACGGCGCTGTTGTCGTAGTCTCGGGAATCACCTCTCCACGACAGTCTTTCAACTGGCCGGATAGCGGAAAGAATCTCCGGCAGAACGCGTTACGTCGAGGGGACCCGGTCGTGGTCTGGGCAGGGCCCGGGGAGACAATCACCGCTTCCGACGGGAAAAAATCGTCGTCCCTCATCGATACACGCGTGATCGCCTATGGCAGCTTTGAATCGTTTCGCGACGACTTTTTAAACGACCTTGTCAAGACTTCCCGGGTTTTCGGCCGGATTGCCTTCGCTTGTATGCTCGTTTCCGCCATCCCTCTGGCATTCGGATTCCGACACCTTCTCCGGAATCGATAAGCTGTTATCGAGGGACTTGACAAACAGGGGCCGCTATCAATTGCGGGCGGGGAAATCCGGATTACTTTGGTCATATCCATCCCCCGTATGAAACTGTATCATCTCGCGTCACTTGCCGCTCTCACCTTCATTACGCCAGCGATGATGTCAGCGCAGGAAGTTGCAAAACTCTCATTTAAAGAGACGATCAAACCCATCCTCGCGGAGAAGTGCGCCCACTGTCATAATCAGGAAACCCTGCCCGACCGGGTCAGTTTTGAGTCGGCTGCACTCGCCTTCGTGAAGACGGCTGCCGGCCAACCGATTATCGTCCCCGGCAAGCCGGACGAAAGCCTTATGATCATCGCGCTCGAGTCGCCGAGAATTCATGAAAAGGCCATGCCCATGGTCGGCCCCCGCCCGAACGTGGACGAGATTAAGCTGATTCGTCAATGGATTGCCGAGGGAGCCGATTGGCCGAAAGGGCCGGTCGGCAGGATCAAGCCAAGCTACCAAGCAAAGGAATAGTCAGAGTTTGAGACGCCTCTCGTGGATGAAACGATTTTCCTTTATTCCCTTCTGGGTGATTTTCCCAAGCCTCTTCTTTTCCGGTTGCGAGATGCTCGATCTGTCCGGCACATCAGGAGCAGCCAATCCATCAGTAGTGGTCAAACGTGCCCCGGATTTCCCGGAATTGGGACTGGTAAAAACGGGCGAGGTGTTTTCCGGGAAGACGTCCTGGTACAGCGTCAAGACAAACGGTGGAACGAGGACGGCAAGCGGAGAACGGCTTTCGGATTCCGGAGACACCGCTGCGCACCGCACCCTACCCTTCGGCACGCTCGTTGAAGTGACAAATCTGGTGAATGAGCGCTCGGCAATCCTCAGGATTACCGACCGTGGTCCCTATACTCACGGAAGAGTTCTCGACGTCTCGATCGGCGCTGCGAAGAAACTCGACTTCGTGGGCCGGGGGGTAACCCAGTGCCGTGTTGAAGTTCTGCGCGGCGTCGAGAATTAACTTCAGAGCCCCACTGCCGCGAGAGAGTCGGAAATACGACCGATCGCGAGAACCACGGCAGGGTGATCATCCTCCCAGTGGGAAATGCCCTCTTTCAGTTCCTGCCACTTCCCGGCGAGGCCGCGATGGGCCTCCTGATCGGTTCCGACGAGGGTTCCCGCTGTTTCCTCCACGACATTTCTGACCCGCGCGGACTCGGGATGCCGGTCGATCTCCTCGACGGCTTCCTCAAGGGTGACAAGGGCCGCCCGCGCCTCATCATCAAGGGCGTCGATCGAGATCAGGGCCTGGCGGATTTCTTCAATTTCTTTACGCATGAAATTCAGGGATATAGAATTATTTGGCTCCGTAGTCGGGAAGCGCCTTGCGGTAAGCCTCATCGAGAAAAGCAACGATGTCCATCAATTGACGGGCACTCATGTCATTCGTAAAATCGGGCATCAGCGGCTCGATGCTCCCCTGCACTTCTGCCTTCGTGAGGATTGCGCGGTATTGTTCGGTAACGACGTGCTTGGGATTCGTAATGGCAGTGACGAGAGCTTCGTAATTCTTCGCAAAACGAATTTCTTTGCCCAGCGTGAGATTGAGGCGGCGATTGCCTTTGAGGTCGGGGAGTTCCACTTTGGCGACGGTATGACACTGGACGCAACTCAATCCAATAAAAGCCTCACGCCCCGCTTCGGCATCACCACCGGGGAACCGAAAGCCTTTTCCGGCCGGCTCTGCCGCAAGATGCCAGCAGGAACCGAAGGCGAAGAAGAGTGCGACGAGAGAGATCAAGTGAAGGGAGTTTTTCATTTTCTACTATTTGGGATCAGGTAATCTACCGGACATTGACATCATGAGACCGGAAGTCGCTCTTGGCGACGCATAAATTGTCATTTTTTCCTCGAAAGCGACTCGATGCGCCCGATCAATGCTGCCGCAATCTCACGCTTCGAGGCTAGAGGCAGGTCTTCGCGGGAACCGTCGGGAAAAAAGAGGGCGACTTCGTTCACTTCCCGGTCAAAGGCAATGTCGCTGCGGCTGACATCATTGGCGACGAGCAAGTCGCATTTCTTACGCTTCAACTTATCGAAGGCATGTCGGGCCAGGTCGCTCGTCTCGGCGGCAAAACCGACGAGGAATCCCGCGAACCCGAAGACGGAGCGGGCGCTGCCGAGAATGTCGGGGTTTTTCACCAATGTCAGGGTGAGTTCGTCCTTCGATTTTTTGATCTTCTCCCCGGCGACGGAGGCAACCCGGTAGTCAGCCACGGCCGCGCAGAAAATAGCAACATCCGCCCCCTTGATGCGGGCAGCGACCGCATCGAACATCTCCTGAGCAGTCTCGACATGAATAACCGGCACGCCGACGGGAGCGGATATCGCCACGGGGCCGGAAATGAGTGTCACCGTATGGCCGGCTTCGAATGCGGCCCCTGCGAGGGCATAGCCCATTTTTCCTGAAGACCGGTTTGAAAGATAACGGACCGGGTCAATCGGCTCACGGGTTGGCCCTGCGGTGATCAGAAAATGCATGACTCTTGTCGTATCAGGAATTGCCACCAAGAAGGCGCTCTATCTCCGCCTCGATGCCCTCGACCGGCCAGAGTCGGCCGATCCCCTCGTAACCGCAGGCGAGCATGCCCTCCTCGGGGCCGATAAAAGAAACCCCGCGCCCTTTCAAGGTCGCGACATTGGCCTGCGTTGCGGGATGTTTCCACATTTTCCCATTCATCGCCGGTGCGATCAGAACAGGAGCCAGAGTAGCGAGGTAAATCGCCCCGAGGCTGTCGTCGGCGATGCCGTTCGCAAAACGGGCGATCACATTCGCCGTCGCCGGGGCGACGACGAGCAGGTCCGCCTTGTCGGCCAGCTCGATATGTCCCGGGTGCCAGCTTTGCTTTTCATCGTAGAGGCTGCCGGTCACCGGCTGGCGGGAGAGCACCTGCAAGGTCAGCGGGGTGATGAACTCCTGCGCGTCACGGGTCATGACGACATGCACTTCGTGGCCGCGCTTTTTGAGGCGGCTTACGAGATCGGCCGCTTTGTAGGCCGCGATCGATCCGGTCACACCGAGAACGACGGTTTTGCTTGTTGAGTTATCAGACACCGGGAAAGGTCGTTTCACCCGGGCTCTTGCGCAAGCGGCTTGAGCGGCATCGTTCGCCGGTGAAAATCGCACAAAAAGTGGCGAAATCGGCCTCCCTGTCACCGCTCACGATGGTATAGTGGTAGTCGGGCCAGTGCCGCATTTCCTCGTGTGCATTGCGGAGACGCAGGGAGAGTTGCTCCGGCGTCTCGGTACCGCGGAGATTGAGACGGCGGGTGAGCTCCTCGTCATTCGATGGGAGAATGAAGATATCGACATGGGCCTCGCGAATAAACGGATCGGTCTGGCTGCGGACAAAATCCGCGCCCTGCACATCGAGGTCCAGCAGCACATCCCGACCTGCCTCGATGTGACTGATTACTTCGCTTTTCAGGGTGCCGTAAAGATTGCCATGGACCTCGGCATATTCGAGGAACTCACCCCGGGAAACGCGGACCTCGAACTCCTCACGAACGAGGAAATAGTAATCAACCCCGTTCCGCTCCCCTTCGCGCGGTCTTCGTGTCGTCGCCGAGATCGCGTAGACGGCTGCCGGATCGGATTCCGAGAAACGGCGGCAAAGCGTCGTTTTGCCCGATCCCGATGGTCCCGAGACCACGCACAAGATACCCCGCCGCTGAAATTCCAAATCACTCATTCATGGAAAGTCCCTCACGAAGCGCCTGAGTCAACCGGGTTGAAGCGGCAACCTGACCCTGTTCGATGTGGCGAGCAGAGAGG
>JAGNMT010000237.1 GCA_017991025.1 Verrucomicrobiales bacterium | reverse complement strand
TGAACGATCTCTTCACGGCTATCACCCCGAATCTCGCGTTGATGCAGAATCGCGATGATGTCCATTTCAACGAGGGCGGATACCAGTTCCTCGGCGGGAAGGTGGCGGAGGCGATCGAGAAGTCGCTCGCGACACCGAAGTGATGGTGCTTTTCTCCGACGGTCTCGCTGGCCTCTGTGACGGCGGTCCGGAGGCCCGCTGTTCAAGGACGCAATGAGGCCTTCTCCGGGTTCGAAGATTCCGGCCTATCAAGGCACAAAAAAACGCGTCCGGCTCCCCGAACGCGTTTTTTTAAATCGTCTCCCGCTTTACAGGGGAAAGTTCCCGTCTGATTAGAGCGCCGCAGGCTTTGGTGCAGCTTCTTGCTTGGCGTCTTCTTTGGCAGGCGCTTCAGGCTTTGCTTCGTCTTTGGCAGGGGCTTTCGGAGCAGCGTCCGCAGGACCCTCGGGTGCGCCTATCTGAACAATTTTGGCTGCTTTACGAAGGTCTTCGACGTAGCTGGTCATTTTAGCGGTTTTGCCCTCTTGGACGAGTTTTTCTGTCAGGTCAGTCTTGGCCGCAGCGAAATCGAGCTTCTTGGCTTCGTTCTTGGCGTTCACCTTGATGATGTGATAACCAAAATCGGTTTTGATGCACTCACCGATGGCACCGACTTCCTGGGAAAAGGCAGCGGTTTCAAATTCGGGGACCATTTGGCCTTTTTCGAATTCACCAAGGTCTCCGCCTTCTTTCTTGCTGGGACAGTCGGAATGCAGACCGGCCAATTCAGCGAAGTTTTCGCCCTTCTTGGCGACGAGCTCGGCACGGAGTTCTTTGGCGATTTTCTCCTTCTGGGCAAGCTCCGCGGGATCAGTGATATTTTGAGTGGAAATGAGAATGTGCGATGCTTTGACGGTCGCCTTCTGCTCGAACTCTTCCGGATGTTCGTCGTAGTATTTTTTGATGTCGGCCTCTGCAGGCGGGGCTACGTCGGCGGTGATTTTCTCGTAGAGTTTGCGAATCTTCGTGTCCTGGGCAATCTGGCTCCGGATGCGATCGAGGCTTACTCCGGCAGACGCCGCAAACTCTTCAAGGGTGGTTCCTTCAGGGATCTCGGCGGTGATTTCTTTCAGGGTCTTTTCGACTTCTTCGTCGCTTGCTTTCATTCCCTCTTTGTTTGAGGCATTGGTGAGAAGCGTTTTTTGAATGAGCTCGTTCATCACCATTTGCTGGATCTGTGGTTCGATCATGGCACGCTGTTCGGGTGGCATTTGTTCGAACTGACGGCCATAGCGGCCCGTGAAGAGCTCGCGGACGTCGCGGACCGTGATCTCTGTGCCGTCAACCGTGAAGACCACGTCGGTTTCGGCAAGAGGTGGGGCGGCCGGCGCTCCGGCGGCCGGTGCTCCCGGTGCGGGCGTTCCGGCGGTTGGCGCTCCCGGTGCTGGGGCGGGTGCTTTTTCGTCCGGCGCTGCGGCCGGAGCTGCGGGTGCCGGGGCGGCAGGGGCTTCTTTTTGAGCCTGAGTCGTGAGGGTCATGAGGCCGAAGCTCAGGACCGTCGCGATTCCGGGAAGGAGGGAGTTGGTGCTTTTCATAGAAAATGAGGGGCGCCGTGGCGTCGGTTGGTGATACAGAAAAACCACCCCTTGCCACTGGCAGCGCCTACATTCGGCAGAGATTCCCGTTAAAACAACAGGAATCTCCACAGAAATGCGTGAGTTCCGGGTCGCGGTCCCGGGTATTTCTTAAGGGGATATCAGCTTCTGGTGAGCGACCAGCCCTCCCGGTAGGCCCGGCTGAGGAATTTTTCGGCCTCGGGCGCATTGGGAAATTTCATGTTTTTGGCATCCCATTCGAGCTTTTTACCGGCCCGGTAGGCGACATTGCCGAGGTGGTTCGCCTCAGTGAGTGGTCCGGCATAGCCGAAATGACAAAGGGGCTGCGGGCCTTCTCCCCGACAGGCGCGAATCCACTCCGCCTGTTGACCGGGAGATGGAGCGATGGTCGGGGCGGGTGCTTTGAAATTGGCAAATTTCTCCTCCGGCAGGAGTACGAGCTTCCCGTAATCGGCGAGGAGCATGCCCTCTTCGCCGATGAAAAGACAACCGTCCCCCCACTGAGGGATTTTTCCGTCGCGCCAGATTTGCGGTTTGACGGTCCCCTGATACCAGGTCAGTTCGACCGGAGGCAGCCCTTCTCCACGCGCGCCGTAGGTGTATTTGACCGCCATCGAGGCCGGGGCGATGTCGTGATGGGCCTTTGGACCGTCGACAGGTTCGATCGTGAGGGGGGCATCGAGCTTGAGCGCCCACCAGGGGAGATCGTTGCGGTGGCTTCCGAGGTCGGACATGGTGCCGTTGCCGAAATCCCACCAGCGATACCAGCGGGGGCCGGGGAAATAGAATTCGTGAAACTCACGGAAGGGAGCGGGCCCGATCCATAGATCCCAGTCGAGTCCGTCCGGAATCGGCATCGCCTTCTGCGGGGTGTCGGGCGTGTAAATGATGTCCTTGTTCTTTTTCGCCTCCTCTTCAGTCTGCCAGCCCCAGGCGCGGCTCACCCAGCAGTGCACCTCTTTGACCGGACCGATTGCACCGGCCTGGATCAGCTCGACGACACGGCGGTAGTTTTCGCTCGCATGGATCTGGGTGCCCATCTGGGTCTGAACTTTGGCTTTGGCGGCGGCCTCGGTGATGAGGCGGGCTTCGAAAACATCGCGGGTGAGCGGCTTCTCGCAGTAGACGTGTTTGCCGGCCTGCAAGGGAGGCAGGGTCGCAAAGGCGTGGGTGTGCTCGGTCGTCGCGACGAAGACGGCGTCGATGTCCTCCATCTTCGCGAAGAAATCACGGAAGTCGGCGTAGCTGCGCGCCTTCGGAGCGAGAGCAAGCGCGCCACCAAGGTTGTTCTCATTGAGATCGACCATCGCGACGATATTTTCCTTGGAATCAATCGCGGCCTGAACGTGGGACCGTCCGCGACCACCGACACCGATAAGACCGAGGTTGAGTTTTGAATTCGGCGACTGACAACTGGTGATGGCGGGGAATCCGAAGGGGGCTGCTCCGGCAATGGCTCCGGCGGATTTAAGAAAGCGGCGACGATTGAAAAGGGGCGGATTAGGGTTCATGACGAAAGAGTAGGAGCAACGAGGGGAAAAAGAGAAGCTCGAAATTTGAATTCGGGGGGACGTGAAAAGGGCGGAGGGAGAGCGGAGGCATGCTGAGCCACTAATGTGCGGCCCGCAGGGCAACGAAGAGGAGAAGTTCCGATCGGCAATTCCTTCGTGGCTTCGCTGGAGAAATTATTTGGAGTGGGAGGTGCCCAGAATAGGCCTACACTCCGCCGACGTTTCTGCGGCAATTGCGATTTCACGGGATTGCTTTGTGCCTGAACGCCACCCCTTTACCCGCCACTCCAACTATTACGAAATCTTTACCGGGGCACCAGCCATGAGGCCGTTTTATGGTTGCGATCCGGACGAGAATTCGGTAAGAGTGCAGTCTAAGGCAAAACCTTGAAAACGGAATTCCTTTTCGCCATCTTCTCGATGTGGGCGTCGGCTTGGTGCAATGCGTCCGATGGTGAAGCCGGTTTTGCCGTCTATCTGATCAAGGTCGATCACGCCGAACTTTCCAAGGTCGAATTGGAAAAGCAGCCGCTGCTGACGGCGACGGACATCGTGAGCTACGACTGGAAGACCCACACGATGGCGCTCACAGATGCGGGGCAGTTGAAGATTGCCAACTCGGCCGATGTGGGGGTTCGCGGAGACGGGTTCATCCTCGTCGCCGACGGCCAACGGTGCTACAGGGGTGCGTTTTGGAGTTCATTTTCGTCCGCCAGTTGCCCGACGCCGGTGATCGTCGTGGACGAAGCGGAGAAAGGAAAAGGAGTGAAAATACATCGGGCCTACCCTTCGGACGAGTTTGCCAGGGGTGACGATCCGCGAGGAGATGAGCGTGTTCTCAGGGCCCTGAAGGAATTGGGAAAACTGGAAAATCCGTCGACTGGGTCCAAGTGAGAGGCAAGGGTCCGTATTCAGGACCGTCAGGAGTCTGTTATTCTAACTTCGGGGCAGCATTCCAAAACGCCAGCCTGCGCAGAGATGACTCCTGATTACGTTATGCTCGGCGATTTGCCTCCTCGGCAAAGTGAACTGCCTGACGATCAAATCGGCGATCCAACGCGAAGTTGGCCACCCGATCCAGACGGTAAATATGATTGTGATCGCTATCCCCACAAGTCCACTCTGGCGGTTGCCGAGGAGAAGCCACTCGGCGTAAAAAACCCCACTCAACACTAAAAAACGAAAAAAGACCCCTGCCGAATGCAAACTAGCGCACCTTGCGCAACGCGGCACGATCACCACGGCTTCCTGAGAGTTTAATCCTGCATCCCTGCAAATCCAGACTTGAACTGCCTTGCTGCCTAGTGGAGGGCGATCCTTGCAGAACCAGCATAGTTCTTTCTCGGATTCAACAACTACGACTGAGCCACAGGCCGGACAAATGTAGGATTGCTTGGCAGTGGGCGGAACTCCAGAACCCGCAATGCTTGCGTGACAGCTTGGGCAACGAATCATGTTCTCAGCCTCGTGTTATTTAATCAGTGGTCCCGCAGCGACTTCACGGTGCTGAAGGAACTCGGCAAGCTGGCAAAGCCACCCGCCGATACCAAGTGAGGGCCAAGGGTGAGTGCTCATGGCGCAGCTACTCTTTAGTGACCGTGATCTCGACGGAATCAGTGAGGGTGCTCACGGCTTCGTCTTGCGAAGCTTTTTCAATGTCGAGCACTTCATCGCCGGCCATGCGGTGAGCGACTTTGACCTCCGCCCGCACCACCACCTTGCCGGGTGCCAGCGCCGTGAAAACACCGGCAGCGTCCACCTTGGCTCGATCCGGCGGGTCAGCGGTGAGCTTCGCTTTTTCAGTGACATCGCCTACGTAGGGAATCGCCCAGCTTGCGACGACCCGAAACGGGATCACATCGCCCACCTTAGCCGTGTCAGGATTCCTCTCCTTGAGCAGCGTCCGGTGTTCACTGGCGAGGAGAAGAATCCCCCTAACTTTGTGCTCGCCTCCGCCGGCCTCGGGAGGCTCCTGGGAACATGATGCAACGAAGACCGTGATGACGAGGAGAAAGACGACGGTGGTGAGGAGCGCAGTTTCTGCGAGCAGTCTGTGCCATCGCACTGGTTGCGAATCGGGCGTTCGCTCAATCTGACCGATGGCACAGGGGGGACTTGCCGATTTCATTTTGTCTGTGTTTTGAATGGTGGTAATGGTGGTAATGGTGGCAAGCCCTGCGTCGGTGCCACCCTGTTGACGACCGTCGTTTCCTTCTTCAGAATCCCGTTCTCAAACTCAAGGAAGATTTCCTTCTCAGAGCCCAACGGCAAGCCCGGCTTGTCGAGAAAGATCGGCATTCCCTGGGGCATGCGGATTGTGCCAGTGAACCAAGTCGCCTCGATGGGTGGAGATGCCTCCGGGAAGATCCGCTTGGTGATGTCGACCCTGATGTAATCGTTTTTCATTTTATCAAATTCCTCACGTTCGACTTTTTTCAGGAAGAGGCGCTTGTCTCGCAATTCCCAAGTGGCCCAGTAGCCGCTCCAGGAGGCGGTACTGGCCATCGTCAACCACGTCGGGCGCGGATTCTTGGAAGTGAAATAGCCCTCCAAGGGGGTCGAAGAGATGCGTTCCGGCTCACCCTTGTAGATAAGAGTGTCCCAAGACTGCGCAGTAGCGAATGCAAGAGACGGAAGCGAAGCGATGAAGAAGAGGATCGTTTTCATGGATTAGTTTCATTTCGGATTGGTTACCCGGCCCAAGAACAAGCAAGCGCCGGATGGCCGATGCTGAATCGCGAACAGGAAGGGGTGATCTACACGCACCTCGATGGGCGGCGGCTTTCTAGCCCGCATTTCTCATACAAGTTGATGCGGACGGGTTGGGATTTGGTGTAAAGTATTGGTGCTTAAACTGATACCGAACAACCAAATACCACCCGCCGCATGACAGAGTGTATACAGCAAACCT
>JAGNMT010000236.1 GCA_017991025.1 Verrucomicrobiales bacterium | reverse complement strand
GCGCGGGTTCGGAAGGCGCGGGTTCGGAAGGCGCGGGTTCGGAAGGCGCGGGTTCGCTCTTTGGCTCTGCCGCGGGTGCTTCCTCTGCCGGTGTCGCCTGGCTTTCGCTTACGGGGGAATTTGTTTTTGTCCCTTCACTACAGCCCGTCATTAGCAGCATCAGTGTCAATAGTGAAACGGCCGCGATGGTGCCCGGAAAGTCACGGGTAATTAGAATCCCGGGGGCAATGCGCCAGAGGCTCGTCCTGCGAGACGGCGCGAGGTCAGGAGACAGTGAATCGCGACGCCGGTTATTGGTGCTGGTGTTGTTCATGGGGCCATCCTAGTGAAAGGGTAGTATCGCGTTCAAGTATTTTTTTCTGACCCCGGACGAAAGCGCTGGTTGTCAGAAATCTCCAGGCACATCCTTTCCGGTCACGGATTGCGATTCATGGGGCCTCACAGGTGTCTGCCTAGCAAACGGTCGTCAAACCACTCGAGAAGCGGTCTAGCGTTCTTCCGCATTAGATTGGCGTTCCGCCCACTTTTCCAGAGCCTGCGTGGCGAAGATTCGCAGGATGGGCAGGAGGAACGTAAATAGACCCACGAGAGCGGGCTTGAAGGTGGCAAAGTCGAGGGTGCCTTTCCCGGAACTTCGTGTCGACGTGTCGTCACTTTTCTTTCCCGTGCCGCAGGAGATACCGGAGGCGATGATGCCGGTGACAATAGCCCCCCCGATCCACCAAAGGTAGTGAGAATGGATCGAGCGCCCCAGACGTTCCTTTACGTTGACGGCATGAGAGACTCCCGAGATCCCACGGCTGACGGATCCCCGCGAGAGAGCCAAATCCCGCAGGAGTTTCTCCTTCTCGTGCCCTTTTTTCATGTGTCTTTGCGAATCTCCCCAAGCCACTGACGATCGCGTTGAAATTCCGCAAGGGAGTCGCGAAAGGGCGGCTGCCCAAATCGACGTTTGGCATAGAGAACCAGCCCGACTGCGACGAGAAGGTGGAACCCGGCTATGGCCAGGGTGACCTTGTACCAGGGCCAGTCCCCGGCCGTAGCGATCCAGCCTATCGTGCCGGCAAGAGCGGTAATGTAAGCCAGTCCGCAGAAGGCTCCCGCGACGATAAATCCGATGAGACGCAAAAGCAGATCGCCGCCCGCTTCCCTGGCCTCTAACCGGAGCAGTGCGAGACGGGCATGGAGGTAATCCAGCGAACCGATCAGCGTTTTTCGCAGCGCATCGCCGAGCCTGTCGTGGCTGGCAGGTTCAAACGGATCGTGAGTTTCCATGAGGTAGGTCCGGAGGCAGGCCGGAGAGAATTTCTCCGGACGGGTTCCTCAGCGGAGGACTTTCCCAAGAAGAAAACCGAGACCCAGGGCGATCAGCAACGACTTGCCGGGATTGCTCTTGATATAGGCTTCTCCCTTGGTCAGGTAGTCGTCAAACTGCTCCCGCGTTTCCTGATACTGTTCCCCGGCGACATCTTTGTAATGTTGGTAGTGATCGGCAGCAGATGACTGGAATTGATCGGCATGAGACATGGCGATCTTGCGGTAGGCTTCTGCGGCTTCTATGGCAGCCTCGCGCAATTCCCTGGCCTTCTTCGCTGCGGCTTCACGGAGTTCCCGGGCGGCTTCTTCGGCGTGTTTTTTGCTGGCGCGGAAGTGTGTTTCGGCGTCCTGATCGGCAATTGGCTCCTCGGCTGAGGGCGCGGATTTTCTGGTTTGCATAACTGTCTTTGGGGTGTTCGTGGACCTGTAGAAGCCGTTTTCAGGACGGATCCTGCTTCGTTTGGCTGTAACGTCGGTCTCTGCGGACGAGCCGTCAAGGGGCTCTCGTTTTCCGTCGAGGCGGAATCTTGTAAGTTCTATCGAATTATGGCCTTAATCCCGCGCCCATTTAGGCTCGATATCATTTTTCTTCCCCAACGATTCCCGCCTATGGTATTCTCCGTGAATCGTTGTAGAGTCTTGAAAATCTGAATCATGCCGAGAAGAGCCAGCTCTGGAATCAATGTGGGACAAATCGCCGGAATCGCTGCGGCGATACTCGGCTTTGTGATTATCGCCGCCCTCCTTTTTAAGCTAATCGCTGGCGGGCTTCTCGGGAGTAGTGATGACAAGTCGACCTCAAAACGTTCCAGCGGCACCGCGTCGGTTCTCAGTCTCAACACCTACCGGACCAATGGTAACAGTCTCCGCGGCAACATTTACCGCGTCGATGGGCGCGTTGAGGAGACGCTGCGATGGACGGCGGATCGGGGCCGGTTGATCAGTTTTGAAGCCGAGGATGGAACGGAGACGATGCCCGTGCCGATTCTAGTGCCCGAAGATTTTAGCGACATCAATATCGAGCGCGGCACCGAGATGGGCATGGTCGTTCGGGTGGATCGCGACGGTACTCTTGTGGCCGAGTCGATCGATGAGTAAGCCTGGTAGTTTTTTCCAAATCCCCGACATGAAGAATTATTCCTATATTCGCCTGGTATTATTCAGTCTGCTGACCACGACGGGCACCTTCGCGCAGGTGTATACCCCGCCCGCCGGTGGTGCTGTTGCTCCGGCTGGTGGTGGCGGTGCGGCACCGCAGTCGAACAATACAACGATCGTCAATCAAGGCAATCAGCCCCAGGGAAATCAGCAGGTTGTCGGCAATGATGTCCCCTATTTCGATCCGACTACGGATGTTTTCTCCTTTGACGGCAAGAGTTTCAACGTGAATGACAACCGTGTTTTCCGGGCTCGCTTTGAAAAGTATCTCAATGCCGAAGAGGCGAATTCGGCGGAGGATCTTGCCTACCGGGAGTCCATTCGTAAAGTCCTCGATACATTGTCACCCCATAATCGGGATGCGACGAAGTTTCCCAAGGCGGTTGCTCAGCTCCAGTTTGCGGCTCAGTTTGCCCAGGATGCCCGGCTTTCCGAATCCCTCGCGAACGCGGTTTATCGAGTCTACCTCGCCAAGACAAGCCAGTCGCAGTTGAAGGTCATTAATCAGGAACTCGAAAACCAGAGGCGGCAGCTCGACTGGAACTTTGATTCCTGGAAAGGGGGCGGGGCGGGGAGTCGCGAGCGGAAATTGAGTGATGATCCCGCCGCCAAAGAGGAGCCCGCCGTTGACCCGGCGAATGCCGGACATATTCAGCGATACATCCAGCGGATCGCCGAGGTCGAGGCCGAGCGACTGGCTAACAAAGCGAAAGTGCAGCTCTCCGAGGTGGAGGCCAAGCTCGAGTTCCAGGCGCTTGTGGTGCAGTTTTTTCTTCAGCGCCGCTTCGAGCACGTTGTCATGGCGACACGCTTCTACACCGAGTTTTTCAAGGACGGGGCCGGGAAGCTTGAGTTTGAGGAGGGTTCGGAGGTGGAACAGTCGTTTAGCAAGACGATAGGCTTTAATCCGACGATCACGACGATGGACGCCTTTGCAAATGAGGCGATCCGCGATGTCGCCCAGTCGGTCGAGTCGTTCGGATTCCTGCTTGATCAGGGGAACATCGACGGGGCCCTCCGCCAGTTGCAACAGGCCTTTGTCACGGGGGAAAATCTTCCCTCCGTGCAAAGCGTCCCTCGCGACCGCAAGCAGAAAGTGTTGACTTACGCCCAGAATTCTTTTCAGCTCGTCAGTGCGATCGAGGTGAAGGATTACACGCTTGCCGAGGACCTCGTCAATAAGATGAAAGCCCAGGCTTCGGATTTTGATTATTCCAAACCGACGGCGGCCGTTGAAACGGCGAAATTGAGCAGCAACATGCGGATTCGCACCGCGAAGAACGCCGCTCTCCAGGGTGACAACGAAGCTTACGAAACCAATATCCTCGCCGCCGCCCAAATCTGGCCGACGAATCCGATGCTCAAGGAGCAGTTCTCACTGATTGCCGATTCGGCCGATGTACAGCAACAGGCCAAGCTGGAGTTTGACCGGCTCCTCACGACGCAGAGTTACCGCCAGATCTTCACTGACAAGGCCCGGTTCATGGCGGCGACCTCGGATGATCCGGAACGCCTCAAGGCTCTCGAGCAGATCATCGGGAACATTCAGGAGATCGAAACCGTGATGAAGCAGGCCGATACGCTCGCCAAGTCGGGAAATGATCACGCGGCCTGGGAAATTGTGGAAAAAACCTTCGAGCGTTTCCCGGATGATGTGGCGCTCAGCGCGAAACGCTCTGACCTCGCGACCGATGTCGCCCCCTTTGTAAAAGCGTTGAAAAATGCCGAGAATCAGGAGAACCGGAAACAATTCGGCTCCGGCCTCGCCTGGTTTCTTTCGGCTCGTCAGCTTTACCCCCAGAGTGAATTCGCCGAAGAGGGGATCAAGCGGCTCATTGACAAGATTTTGCCTGAAGAAAATGGTGCCGCTACCGTGACTGACAGCGTCAGCGAGGCGCCTGTCATCGATAAGCCTGCCTCTGATGGTTCGCTCTGAGTTGATTGACTCCGGGAATTGAGAGTGATTGCTGTCATTACGAGGCGGGGTCAGTTCAGCGACTCTGTTTATCGCCTCCGGGGAAAACCCGTTGCAATTCAGGGTGTCGGCCCATGATCAGAAAGGGCGAAATCTGACGCAACGGTATTGATACGGAAAAATTAGGGTTTTTTTCACAATAAAATTGACGACGCGGAATTTGTACGGAATCTCTAAGCCGCCCATCACATCAATATCCCATGATTCGTAGATCTTTTATCACTGCACTTTTTACAACGTTCGCAGCCGTTGCCCTGCTGGTCTTGACCTCCTGCGCGGTGAATGAAAATGCTGCTCTTGAGACAGGTGCGACGGCCACCGGATCGAAAACAAAAAAGACGGAGGTGAAGATTGACTCCAAGGAACTCTCGAAGTCTGAGAAGATAAAAGCGGAACAGAAGACGCGCGATGCCGAGAAGGCGAAGGCGGCCGCTGAAAAAGCGAAGCTGGCTGAAGCGAAAGCCAAAGAAGAGGCAGCTGCCGCAAAGAAACTGGCAGCGTCGAAGAAGACCGAAGACGCGGCGAAAGTAAAGGCTGCTGAGGCGGAAGAGCGCAAGTTAGCTGCCGAGAAGAAGGCTGCTGCCGTCCGGAAGGCCGGTGAAGTCGCCTCGGCTGAAAAAGCGGCGAAAGAGAAAGCTGCAAAGGAAGCGGCCGAAAAGAAAGCGCGGGAAGAGGCTATCATCGCGAAAGATAAAGAGCGGGAAGCGCTCAAGTTGGCGAAACTTGAAGAAAAGAAAAAAGCCGATCAGGGTGGCGCCGTCGCGGCGACTCAGAGCAGTAGTGGAGGCGGCTTTTTCTCCCTCTTTTCCGGAGCGCCAAGCACGAGCCAGTATAAAAGCAAGGGGCATGATGTGTTTGTAAACCGGGTGTTGCTCCCGACGCTCAATCCCTCGAATGCAAAAATCGAGATCAGTCTGGGGGAGCAGAAGGCTCGCGTCTATCGCAATGACGGTGGTAACAAGGTCCTCATCATTGAGACGAAAATTTCTTCCGGTAAATCCGGTTACAGCACTTCTACCGGCACTTTTTCGATCAAGGAGAAGCTCGTCGAAAAGCGTTCAACGATTTACGGCAGTTGGGTTAGTTCCGGCGGTGAGACGGTCGGCGGTTCGAGTGAAAGCGGCGTGAGGCCATCTGGCGGTTCACGATTTGTTGGTGCCGAAATGCCCTACTGGATGCGGCTCAATGGCGGAATCGGGATGCACGTAGGCTATGTTCCCGACTACCCGGCAAGTCACGGCTGCGTCCGGGTGCCTGCCGCCGTTCAGCCTTTGATTTTCTCGAAGGTCGGAGTCGGCACTACTGTGACGATCTCCCACTGAGAGAAAGTTCCGATTTCTTCAAAATTCCGGGCGGCCTTTGAAAAGAAGTGCCGCCTTTGTTGTTTACGATTTCCCCCTACTTCCGGGTTCCCTGCGTTGAAAAGGGCGTTACAGTCAACGACATGAGTGAGTTTCCCGAACGAATTATCAAGCTGGGGGTGAACATTGATCACGTCGCCACCCTGCGTCAGGCCCGGTATGCGTCGATGCTCGATATGCCTAACGCCGAGCCGTCATTGCTCGCTGCAGCCCACGAAGTGGAAGCAGCGGGGGCGGATTCGATCACGG
>JAGNMT010000235.1 GCA_017991025.1 Verrucomicrobiales bacterium | reverse complement strand
GACCAGGTCCGACCGGAGCGCTTCATCCGTATAGGCGGAGATCTGCCGCGCGTGAAAGGCGGAAAGATCGCTTTTCGGGATCACACCCGATTCGATTCCCCTGAGCAACGCGCTCGCCCATGCCGGACGGGAAACAAGAACCTCCATCAGGGCGGGTCGCGCCGCCGGATCAAATTTCTTATATCGCTTTGCCAGGGATTCCCCGAGCGCTGGATCATCGTAGAGGGCCAGACCTTTGACCGCCACCGCGTTAAGATGCCGATTCTCGAGCAGCGATTCACAGACCTTGCGCAAATCGTCAGGACGGTTGGCGATGAGCGTTTCCAGAGCCGCTTTACGCATCGTGAGATCGGCGGTTTCACTGAGGACGAGCTTCTTAATCTCATCCAGGGCCCGCCCGTCTCCGAAGATCACACTGAGCTCGCGAACGACCCCGGCAATTGACGGGTCTGTCTTCGGTTCGAGAGCCCCCACGAGAGTCTCCCAATTCTTCGGCTTAGGTGCTTTTCTCCAGCCCTGAAGCCCCTCACTGACACCGTTGAGCAAAGCCAATTGCTCCGTCGCCTGGGCACCCGCGATCATTGTCAGCAATTCTTCAAATGCTGCCGGACTCTTTTCGATCCGGCTCGTGAGACTGCGGGCAATCCAGCGCAACGTATTCGGCCAGCGACACTGCTTTGCGACACGGATCAGCGCGAGCGGATCGGATTCGGCAAGCGGGCTGACACCGAACCAGACCATGTGCGGTAGATTGTGATCGGCGGCATCCTCATTGCGGGCAGCGAGAGCAGACCCGAGTTCCGCCCGTTGTGCCAGCGGAAGCCGTTGTAAAGTCGAGGCGAGAGTGAGCCGCACGAGACCGGAAGGGTCCTTCGCGGCCAAGTCAAGCAAGGTCTTGAAAACAGTCTCCGGAAGCGGCTCGGGCATGCGATCGGGACGCGGACCGGTGAGCGTGTCGATCGGTTGCACATCGACAAAAAAGCGAATCGCCCATACGCGCACGTGCTCATCAGGATCAGCAAACCATGTCGTCCAGTCCACCGGTTGCCCGAGGGCATTGAGATTCCACATCGCACGAAGACGAACCACCGGATCGCTCTCACCCTTGATGGTGGCGAGAAAAAGGTTCTGCCAGTCGGTTTCTCCCGGACGGTCCTGAAGCCACCCCCGAATCTGACGATCGAGCCACGGATCGGGATTCTTCATCGCCGCCGCTACGATCTCCGGAGTCAAAGTTGATCCGGCCTTCAATACCGCCGGGATGGCTCCCTCGCCGTATTGCATCCGGTAGATCCGTCCGCTCGTGCGATGCACGCCGTTATGCTCATGACATTCGCCGGTATCGCTCCAATCCAACAGATACACTGCGCCATCCGGCCCGGGACGAATATCGATGCCTCGAAACCACAGATCTTTTGTCGGGAAAATATCGGGCTCATGCCGCCCCACGTACCCGCTGCCCTCACGGTCAAGCCGCTCCACGTTTGTTCGGAAGCCGTGCATATTGAGAGTGAAGAGGCGATTGTGAAAGGACTCCGGCCACTGATCGCCCTGATAGATCATCATGCCGATGTGAGCGTGTCCGCCGCCAAAGGCACTGGCCGCCCCATTTCGGGAGTCGCTCCATTTTCCTGACGTATCGAAATGCCAGTGATCGGCGTGCATGTCCAGTCGCTCGTAAAAAAACGGATTCGGATCGGCCCCGGAACTCTCTTTGAAATGAGCCCCCTGAATCCCGTGCCAGAGATGCCCGTTCACCGTGTTGATGAAGAAAAGTTCCCCGTGCCTGTCCCAGTCATGCCCCCAGGGATTCGTCGTGCCGTGGGTCAACATCTCGAAGACCTTGCGCTCGGGATGATATCGCCAGATCCCACCCTTCATCGGGATGCGCTCAGCATCAGGGGTCCCCGGCACGCCGACTCGTCCCGGACAGGAATGCCCGACACGGCCGTAAAGCCACGAATCCGGTCCCCGGCGAAGTCCGTTCGCAAAATTGTGGTAGTTCGCTTCGGCGACCGTGAACCCGTCGAGGACGACCTCGGGTTCGCCATCGGGCCTATCGTCGCCATTGGCATCGGCCATAAAAAGTAGTTGTGGCGGGCACATCAACCAGACCCCGCCGCGTCCGACTTCGATGCCGGTGAGCATCTGCACCTTATCGGTAAAAACCGTTCGTTTATCCGCTTTGCCATCGTGGTCGGAGTCTTCGAGAATAAGCACACGGTCCCGCATCCCGAGATCAAAACGGGTCTTCGATTCGGCGTAAGTGTAATTCTCCGCAATCCAGAGCCGACCGCGACTGTCCCAGGTCATCGCAATGGGATTCTGCACTTCGGGCTCCGAGGCGAACAAATTTGCCGTGAACCCTTTCGGCAGGTCGAACATTTTAAGAGCCTCTTCTGCCGCAGGAGGTTGCGCGGTTTTGTCAGGCTCGCTGTTGTAAATTTCGGGGAAAGGGGTGTCGGCGCACCAGGCCACTCTGTGAAGGTGAACAAGAAGCAGGAGTGCATAAGTGATTTTAGGGATCATGTCAGGAATGGATAACTCCTACTTCAGATACATCTCGAGTTTTTTTCTCTCATCAAGGGTGAGGGGCACGAACTCAACCTTCATCCCAGGCAGTTCCCCCTGCAAAGTGGCGATATCCTGATCAGTGATCTCCGTTTTGGTAATCTTGAGCTTCTTCAGATTCGGGAGGGTTCCGAGCTTGCGCAAGCCGTCGAGGCTGAATTTCGCTTCACCGATCTCCAGTGACTCCAGCGTCTTGATCGTCGCGATCGTTTGCAGTGAGACGTCGGTCAGTGACGGGGGTTTCCCTCCGCCGGGAAGTCTCTGGCCGAGCATCAGTGAGGTGAGATTCGGCAGGGTGGCGATCATGAGATTGCCGGCCTCAGACTGGGCGGTATGCCAGGTTCGCAGTTCTTTCAGGGATTTGATTTTGGCAATCGCCGCCAAACCGGCGTCACCCATGGACATCCCGGCGACGGTCAGTTTTTCCAAATTTGGCATTGCCTCCCATGCGGCAAAACCTTCGCCGGTGAATCCCTCCATACGAAAAGAGAGGTGAAAAAAAGAAACTGATCGGAGACTCGTGCATCCCGCCAGGGTGCGGAGACCGGAATCGCTGAGCTGTGCCCCGTCGGCAGAGAGAGATTCGAGGTTCTTCAGCTTCATTAACTGAGACACCGTCGCATCATTAAGACCGGCCGCGCCTCCATAGACCGTGATCTTTTTCAGATTCGACAACCCGCCGATCTGCTCCCATTGCTCCGCGCCCAGCCCTTTGCTGTCACGGAACTCAATCTCCGCAACCGCCCCGTCTTTGCGAATCACTTTACCCCCGAGACCTTCGAGCATCGCAGCGACAGACACCTCATCGGCGTGAGCGGGGAAGAACGTCATCACGAAGAGGGCGACGAGAAAAAGCCGGATTGAAAATCGATTCATCCCCTATTCGAAGAGCAAAACCGCGTAAATGACAAGCCTTTGCTTTGTCGTGATGGGTTTGTGAGGAATCGAGAGTTAATATTGACTAAGAGCCATATAACCGTATTATAAGCCATATCATGAAAACCACGCTCGATCTGGACGACGCACTGCTCGCTGAAGCGAAATCGGTCGCGGTTAAACGCCGGACCACACTGAAAGCAATCGTGGAACACGCCTTGCGGAGGGAACTGCGGCCACCAGCTGAGATCTCGAATCCTGATCCGGATAAATTTGAAGTTGGACCGCTTGGCTTCCTCGTTTTGAGACGAAGCCCCGGCGAGACAATCACGCTCGAACAGGTTCAAGCGATTCAGGATGAACTCGACGACGAGGAATTCCGCCGCGCCATCCATCCCCGACGGGCATGATTCAGTTGCTCGATATCAATGTCCTGATCGCTCTTTGTGATCCCGCCCACCCCCACGCGGCGGCGGCCCGGCAGTTCTTCGGTGGTGGCATCGCCCGCGATGGCTGGGCGACTTGTCCGCTCGTGGAAAATGGATTTCTGCGTATTTTCGGCGCGCGCAAGTATCCGGGCGGCCCAGGCACGCCTCAAGCGGCCCGTCCCATTCTCGCCGGACTGCTCGCCACCCCCGGCCACCAGTTCTGGCGGGATGAACTCAGCCTCCTGGACGTACGGATGTTCCCCCGGCTTCCGGATTCCGACGATCTTACCGACCTCTACCTACTCGCCCTGGCCGTGAAACACAGCGGTCGCTTCGCCACCTTCGATGCAGGAATCGACCCCGACCTCATTCCCGGAGGGCCGGGTGCCTATTACCTGATTCCGGCCGCCTAGTTAAATTTCCAGGCGACAATCTGATATTACTGACCCCGTGGCGGGGATTGCACCCGGAACTCCTCACTCCACCGGCTCGCCGATGAGCATGAGAGACCCGACGTGCCACAGATTCGGCGCGTATTTGTCAGGACTCTTATCCATCTCGGGGAGATTCTTTTCAAAGAGGATCTTCCGTTTGTCCGGAGCCGCCGCGTCCAGAGTCACGGTGACCGCATGAACCACCGCCGGATCGAGCCCGCTCCCGACCTGAAATTTGCTGAGCCGATGATAGGTGCAATAACCGTCGAAGCGCGGCACGATTTTCTCCGCTCCGTCATCGAGCTTCACTTTTAGCTGACCGCCGTCCGGCCCGACAAGATCATAAAATCCCATCACCGAGCCCTTGAAGCGGAAACTCAAAGCAGCACCCGGTTTCGCAGCCAGCCACATTTCCGGCATCAGCCGATTGAAGCGTTTCGCTATCTCATCCCCCGACTCGCCGCCACCATCGAGCAGGGTCCATTCGCCACTCAGCATTTCCTTCGTGATAGGAACCAGCTTCGCCGCCGCCCAGTGATCGGGCCGGAGCGGCGCATCGCTGAGGCGCGGTGACACAGAGACATCGAGGCTGCCTTTACCGAGAGCCTCCCAGGACCTTGCAACGGCCCCGGTGTAAAGGACATGCCCAGTCTCAACTAGCGGATGAACCCCGTCGGTGGAAAACACCATCGGCGCATTCGGGGCCGCTTCAGTCCCCTTGGCCGGGGCATCACCCTTAAAAATCAGACTTCCTTCTTTGGCCTTCTTTGCCACCTCGATCCCGAGATGAATCGAAGGAATCCCGTAGTGATCGGCGACCTCCTCCATCGCACTCGCGGCACGGGAGAATTTGCCCGCCTGAAGCTCGGCAAGAAAGGGCTCGCTGACGGTATAGACAAAAATAATGTCGGTCTCCGCATTCGCCGTCCAGGCCTGTCGCACGATGCCCTCCATCGCCTGATGGATCTGCACCGGCTGTGCCCCGCCGTCATTGACCGCGAACTCGACGAAGAGCAGATCGGGTTTGAATCGCAAAACATCCTGACCAAAGCGAAAAACGCCCAGATCCGACCCCGTGCCGCCGATCGCGGCGTTGATCTCGGTCCACTTCACTGCCGGATGTTTCTCCTGCAGCAGAGCGAGTGACTGCACCCGCCAACCCGGCGCGGCGGTGATGCTGCCACCGAGATAGGCGACGCGGATCTCTTTCCCGTTTCCTGCTTTGATTTTTTCCAGCACATGGGGAATGCCTCCCCGGGCGCTGAACTCAACGGCCTCGCGTCGAGGGTAATCGTCCTCCGAAAACGCAGACGTGACGAGTAAGGCTACAGAGACGAAGATATGAAGGGATTTCATGAGACAAGGATTTAAAGTGGCTGATCAACAGATCATGGTTTGGCCACATAGTCATAGCTCTCAACGTCGATGGTCAGTGCTTTGGCACCAGTGACACGCCCCGATTCAAGAAACTCACCGGTTACTTTCGATCCATAAAAGGCCCCCATCTGACGAAGATGACGGAAACTCACTTCGCAGCGAATCCCCGTCTTCGCGTCGAGCGGCACACTGAAGGCAAGGAAAAGGGGAAATGCCGACGTCTTGTCTCCATAGAGGGTCACCGAATCTCCCTTGTTAATGACACTCTCCGCATCGAGCCTGAGCGCGTTTTCATAGCCGACCGCCTCCGATTTCTTCGCCTTCTCAAAAAAATCGACGACCTGACCGCGCGTCATGTAGACGTAGTCGCCGATATACTT
>JAGNMT010000234.1 GCA_017991025.1 Verrucomicrobiales bacterium | reverse complement strand
TGAACGGCACGGGCAACCAGAATTGCGGTAGGCGGGCGCCCGGAGGAGATCGCTGTGTCGAGGAGTCGGCATAGATTTGCCGGAATCCCATCATGGCGGATTACCATGAGGTCCTTCTCACCAACTTTTTTCATCGACTCTCTCAGTCCGGTCTCACTGTCAGCTTCGCCTCCGGTCGATCCTTCCGGGAGGCAGAGGGCGATATGACGATGTCCCTTTCCGAGCAGCAATCCCCCGGCATGACGACAGGTCGCACGGTAGTCGATATCGATCGATGGGAGTGCTATCCCCGGCGCGCAGGATCCTGCGACGAGGCAGGGAAGTTGCCGCTGAAGGAACCACTGCTGCATGGGTTCACGCGAGCCAAAAGGTATCCAGACGGAGGCGCGTGATCTTGAGACGAGCGCTTCGAGAGACCTTTCGGGGTGCTCGGAGAAGGCAGCCGGATTTACGATCAGTTCCAGTTCGAAGCCGGCTCGGGCGAGATTGGTTCGCAGTTCGTCGACCATGACGACGGCGGAGGGGGGCATGGCAAGGAGGGGGCGCGGGGACAGGACCGCAATGACTCGTTGTTTTGAGGACCCGGGGGCATCCGGAGCAGCGAGGATGTGCCGCCGCTTCCTCGTTTCGACTCGGAGGGTACCGTCGCGCTGCAGTTCCTCCAGCGCCGCCCGCAGTGTAGGGCGGCTCACCTGGAGTCGGGCGCATAATTCCCGTTCGCCCGGCAACTGTCCCTCCCATACTCCGCGTTGAATGTTTTCTCTGAGAGCCCGTGCCGTATCGGCGACCAGCGAAAGACGTTGCGGCAGAGCAGAATGGAGGGATTTCATCTGGTTAGGTAATATGACCAGAACGCTGCTCTTGCCAGAAGGACACGGCAAGGTACAAAATGACGCTGATTCATGAGTTCCCCCGATCCCATTGCCAACCGGCTCCCTCCCGGAGATTTGCACCAACTGAAGCGCTGGAACACGCCGACGATATACAACGGTTGGGAGCAGATTACGAAACTTGATCCCGCTCGCGAGGGGATCAATCTTGAGGAAACGAAGGACTTTATGCCGCAGATGGGACCCATGGTCGGCTATGCGGTGACACTGGTGATTGAGCCGTCGAACCCATCTCATCGCACTGCGAATCCGAATGCGGGAGAAGAATACCGGCGCTACATCGCGAGTGTGCCGGGGCCAAAGATCGTGGTCGTCCAGGATCTCGACAAGCCGAATGTCGTCGGCTCTCACTGGGGTGAAGTCAATGCGACGATGCACCGCGCCCTCGGCTGCGTGGGCACGATCACCGACGGGGCCGTGCGGGACATCGACGAGATGACCGACGCGGGCTTCAAAGCGCTCGCGCGGCGCCTCTGTGTGGGACATGCCTTTGTCCACCCGGTGCGATGGGGTTGCGAGGTTGAGGTGTTCGGGACGAAAGTGAAGCCCGGGGATCTCATCCATGCGGACAAACACGGCTTTCTCGTCATTGCTCCCGAGGATCAGGAGCGTCTCCTCGACGCTGCGACTTTCATGGACCGCAACGAATGCGAAACCGTCATCCCGGCGGCGCGCGACGTCGAGGATTGCGACATGGCGGAGAATCTCGCCCGCATGGAGGCGGCCATCGGCCTTTTCCGCGAAAACTTGAAAGCCAAATTTTCATCGGACGGGGAATGGTGATGAAACCTATCGAAGCGACGGAAGTGCTGAAGGATTACGAGCGTGACGGGGTCGCCCTCGTGCGTGGACTGCTTTCCGCTGAGGAAGTCGGGGTGATTCGCGACGAGCTCGACCGTTACATCCGCGAAGATCTCGCTTCGAAGCCGGTCGATGCCCGCACTCTCGAGGCGGACGACAAAACGGTGCGCAATTTGTGGCGACTCGAGATTCACAACGTGTTCTTCCGCGACTTCGCCGCGCGTGGGGATCTACGGGACCTGATCGCTCCGCTCGTAAGAGGCGAGCCCGTCCTCTCCGGCGTCGAGACATTCAACAAACCCGCGCGGATCGGCTCCGGTGTGCCTCCGCATCAGGACAATGCCTACTTTTGCCAGACGCCTCCCGACATGCTCACCGTCTGGATTGCGATCGATGCAGTGACTGCGGCGAACGGTCCCGTCACCTATGTGAAAGGCTCGCATCGCCTCGGTCCGCTGCCGACGAAACCCTCGGGCGTGCGCGGTAACAGCATCGGGTTGGCCGGAATGCCGGAGACTTCGGAGGATGACCTGCTCGTCGCCCTCCTCGAGCCGGGCGATGCGACGATCCACCACTGTGACACGATTCACTATTCGGCGCCGAACACGACGGACTATCCGCGGCTGGGTTTTTTGCTAGTTTTTCGCGGGGGCCACACGACCACTGACCCGGCGTTGAAAGCCACTTATTCCGCAGCTGTTGCGGCTACGCCGCCTTGTTAGAATGGAGCGCGGGCACTCCTGCCCGCAACGAACGATGAAAGACGACCGACAACGATTGCGGGCAAGAGTGCCCGCGCTCCGCTTTTAGGATTCCATGGAGTTCTTCAATCCTAGAGACGAGTTCGAAAAGACCCGGCACCGCCTTCCACACTGGAGACAGGGCGAAGTCCCGGTATTTGTGACCTTTCGTCTCTCAGACTCGTTGCCGAAGGCAGTTTTTGAAGCTTGGTTGGATAGACGCGAAGCATTTCTCGAGAGCCATCCCGAACCATGGGACGACGAGACGGAGGAAGTATATTACCGGCAATTTTCTGATCAAATCGACGAAGAACTAGATGCCGCCCATGGTTGCTGCGTTTTGCGGGATCCTCGAGTCTCCAGTATCGTCGAGGATCGGTTGAGGAAGTTCCACAATGATCGCTATCGATTGCTGAACTTCGTGATCATGCCGAATCATGTGCATGTTCTCTTCATCCCGTCGGGTGGTGAGACGCTGCCGGAAACGTTGAAAGGCTGGAAAGGGGTATCGAGTCGCCTTGTGCATCGGGAAGGTCTCAGCGAACTGAATCCGTTTTGGCAGCCTGACTACTTCGACCGGCTCATTCGCGGTCCGGAGCATTTGGATCGCACCTTCGAATACATTCGTGAGAATCCCGCGAAAGCGCGACTTTGCAGCGGACACCGTTACTGGGAGGATCAGGCATGAAGAGCAGACGCAGCGCGGGCACTCTTGCCCGCATCTCATCCCCTTTGTTGCGGGCAGGAGTGCCCGCGCTCCTCTCTCTTTGCCTCGGCGCACAGGCCCGCGACCTCCACGTCGGCATCGATGCCGAGGTTCCGACGATCCATCACGCCATCAAGCTCGCTGAGCCGGGTGACACGATCCATCTCGAGCCGGGCAAGGTCTACCGCGACTATGCGGGCTTTTATGGAAAAAGGGGCGAGCCCGGCAAACCCATCATACTCGACGGTCACGGCGCGACGCTGGAGGGATCGGACCCGCTCGATCCGGCGAAGTGGCGCGAGGTCTCGCCGGGACTCTTTGCCGCCGATGACCTGCTCCCGAACCTCAGCGACGCGGTGATCGGACGCTGGTTTTTCCTGTTCGACGGGAAGATGCAACTGATGGGCCGCACTTCGAAAGGGCGGAGCGAGCCTCTCAAAAAGCCGGAGGAACTCCAGCCGGGTGAATGGACCTTCGTGAAGGATGCTTCGAGGGAGAAACCACCGTCAAAAGCGATCTATGGCACTTTCTACATCAAGCTCGCGTCCGGCGTCGCCCTCGCCGACGCGAATATCTTCGTGCCGGTGCGCAGCGCGGGCGTGCAATTCGGCGGCGACAACGCCCACCTCGTCATCCGCAACCTCACCACGACGCATCCCTACAACGATGGCTTCAACATCCACGGCGACTGTCGCGAGGTCGTCTTCGAGAACATCCGTGCGATCGAGTGCGGCGACGACGGCATCAGCGCGCACGAGTCGGCCCAGTATCGCGTCGATGGTTTTGTCAGCATCGGCAACAGCACCGGCATCTGCGACACGGGCACGGCGCAGACGAGTTACACTAACGTCTTCATTGCCGATTGTCTCGGCTTCGATCTCTATTTCCTCGACGAGGGGCGCTATTCGCTGACGAACGTGCTGGTGCTCTCCAAATCGCAGAATCCCTTCGTCGTGACCGGTCGTGCGACGGGCGATTGCTGCCTCACGATGGAGAATGTCCACCTCCGCCGTCTCGTCGAGCCGCGGCTGGGCAACATCGCGGTGCGGGCCGTGGTCGAGGGGAATCGCTGCACCTTCGAGGGGCTCGATTTCAAACTCGCCGGTGCCGCGACCTGGAAAAATACTCTCATCAACGATCGACCTTCAGAACCCGGCGCGACCGGCTCGGATCGCGAAGCCCTTTGGAAACTCGCTCCGACATCCTATCAAACCCACCAACCATGAAATCGATCGCCCTGCTCCTTTTTCTGCCTTTCGCCGCCCACGCGGCCGAACCGCTCGATCTCGGTTCGCGATGGGAACTCTTTGTCGACGAGCACCTCGTCGCGGAGAGAAACGGCGTCGGCCTGAAGCTCCACGAGCCCGTGAAGCGCGAGATCGTCCTTACCACCGACCAACCGTGGGAGGGCAAGACCTGTGCCTATTTCTCGGTGATCCAGGACGGCGGCAGGGTGCTGATGTATTACCGCGGTTCCTCCGGTGGATCGGACCACAGCGACGCCCAGGTTACCTGCTTCGCTGAGAGCACGGACGGCATCCATTTCACCCGCCCGAAGCTCGGACTCATCGAGGCGGGCGGGACGAAGGAGAACAACGTGATCTGGCGCGGGGTCGAGTCGCACAATTTTTCGCCCTTCCTCGATGCCAATCCGAAAGCCAAACCCGAAGAGCGCTACAAGGCTCTCGGTGGTGTGAAGCAGCCGGGCAAGAACTGGCAACAGGGCGAGACTCCGGGCGGCCTCTACGCCTTTGCCTCGGCCGACGGTGTCCATTGGAAAAAGATGAAGGACGAGCCCGTCATCACCAAGGGGGCCTTCGACTCGCAGAATCTCGCCTTCTTTGACACGACCCGTGATCGCTACGTCTGCTTCAGCCGCCTCTTCATCAACGAGGTCCGTGCCGTGCAGAGCAACACCTCGGACGACTTCCTCGGATGGACCGACCCCGTCCCGCACGTCTATGCCGACGGCGTGCCGTGGGAGCACTTCTACACCTCCGCGACGGTGCCGTGCCCGACAGCGCCGCATCTCTTCCTTTCCTTTCCGAAGCGATTCGTCCCCAACCGGAAGAAGATCGCGGAGCACGAAGGCCCGGGCGTCTCCGACGCCGTCTTCATGTCGAGCCGCGACGGGATTCATTGGGATCGTCCCTTTCTTGAGGCTTGGGTGCGTCCCGGTCCGGACCCGAAGAATTGGACCGATCGCAATAACATGACCGCGAACGGCATCGTCGTGACCGGGGAAGGGGAGTGGTCGCTCTACATCAGCGAGCACTACCGGCACGAAGACCACCGCATCCGCCGGCTCACCGTGCGGAAGCAGGGTTTCGCCTCGATGCACGGCGACGCGAAGGGCGGGACGTTCACGACGAAGCCGCTCGTCGTGAGCGGTACGAAGCTGCATCTCAACTACGCCACTTCCGCCGCCGGATCAGTGGGGATCGAAGTGCTCGATGAGACCGGCAAGGTCGCGGCCGAGTTGAAGGAACTCTACGGTGATGAATTCGAAGCCTCCGCGCTGGATCTGTCTGCACATAAGGGCCGGACGGTGACGCTGCGCGTTTCGCTGAAGGATGCGGATCTGTATGCGCTGCGATTCGCTGAGTAAACCCTCTATGATTTCCGATCCAACCCTGTCGTTACCGACCCTGTTTCCTCATGAAAACCCCCGCCGTTCTTTTTCTCCTCACCTTCAGCAGTCTCTTCGCCGCAGAGCCGGAGCCGTCGGGCATCGAGCACCTCGTCGCGGTGAAGGATGTCTGTGCGTGGCCGGCGTTGACCTTGCTGCCCGACGGATCGATCAATGCGACGCTCTTCAGCAAGCCGAGCCACGGTCAGGTAGCGGGAGCGGTCGAGGTCTGGAATAGCCCCGACGGCAGGGTCTGGACAAAACGCGGCGTGCCCGCACCGAACGATCCGGATACGAACCGCATGAACCACGCGGCTGGTCTCGCGGGCAACGGTGATCTGCTCGTCCTCGTCTCGGGATGGACC
>JAGNMT010000233.1 GCA_017991025.1 Verrucomicrobiales bacterium | reverse complement strand
GCCCCGGATTGACTCCCGCAAAGATAATCGCCACGATCAGCACGATCATCGCGATTTTCGCAAGCGGACTCACGGGAATGGCCGACATATCAGCCTGACCTTTGCCCGGTTCACTGAGAAACATCGAGGCGGCGATTTTGAGGTAATAATAAAACCCTGCGGCAGCGCCAATGAGACCGACGGCGAGGAGGATCCAGTGTTGGGACTCGACGGCGAGTTTAAAGACGAAGAGCTTTCCGAAAAAACCAGCTGTCAGCGGAATCCCCGCGAGCGAAGCCATCGCGACGAGCATGGCGAAGGCGAGGAAAGGGGAGCGCTTCGCGAGACTGCGGAAGGAGTCGAGGTCTTCCCCGACGATCTTCGTGCGCAGGGTTGTCATGACGAGAAAGGCGAGCAGAGTCATCAGCAGATAGGCCCCGAGATAAAAGGCGATCACGGTTACAGGCGTCAGGGCCGGGGTTCCGCCTGCACGTGGCGACGAGGCGAGGGCCATAACGAGGAAACCGGCGTGGGCGATGCTTGAGTAGGCGAGGAGTCTCTTGAAATTCTTTTGCGGCAGCGCGGCGAGATTGCCGACGAGGAGCGTCAGAATTGCAATGATGGTGAGCACCAGAGTTACTTTACCGACGAGCTCAGCACTGGCGAGAAAGGGGCTAACGAGCCGGAGCATGACGATAAATCCTGCCGCTTTGGATCCGACGGAAAGGAAGGCGGTGATCGGCGTGGGGGCACCCTGATACACATCGGGCACCCAGAGGTGGAACGGGGCTGCTCCGATTTTAAAGGCAAGGGCGACGAGGATGAGACCGAAGGTGAAGAGGGCGGTGGTGGTGTTGATGTCAGGCTTTGCGAGAGCGGTCGCGATTTCGGAAAGCTGCATGCTGCCGGTGATACCGAAGAGCCAGGCAAAACCGTAGACGAGGAATCCGGTCGAGAGTGCTCCGAGGATGAGGTTTTTCACGCCGGCCTCGAGTGAACCCACATTCCGTCTCAGATAGGCGACCATGATGTAGAAGGCGATCGTGACCGTTTCGAGAGAAACAAAGATACTGACGAGATTGTTCGCCGACGCCATCCACATGAGACCGGCACAGGCGAACATAGGCAGGGCAAAAAACTCGCCGAGACCGGCCTGTCGGTGTGCGCCAGGTTCAGGGTTCGCGGTTTGTTCAACAACCGTCGGGGTGTAGTCCACAGCCATGATGAGAACGATCAGGGTGGTGAGAACGGCGATCCCTTTGAAATAGAGGGCCAGTTTGTCCCCGGAACTGTAAAATTGCCAGAAGGCCCCTTCCGTGGATTCGGGCCACTTCACTTTGAAGAGAAGGGCAAAAACGATGACCAGACCGAGCATCCCGATCCAGGCGATGGAGCGTTTGTCCGCCAGCTTGACGAAGGCATCGGCCATGAGCATGACAAGGCCTAGAGCGACGACAATAATTTCGAGGTAGTAGACCGGCATGGGAAAGGGAGTCAGTAGCTGGAATTGAGGAACTGGAAAGTGAGGTGATCAGCCGGCCTTGATGAGAAAGATGCCGTTAATGGCGGGGCGGATGTACTGGTTGAGAAGTTCGGGAACGAATCCGACGGCGAGAAGGGTGACAAGCAGGATCAGGAGCGGAAGGCGGACGGACCAGTCGAGATCGGCCGGGGTCGCCAGCTTTTCAGGCTTGGGTCCGAGAAAAATATGCCGATAGGCACGAAGCATGTAGACTGCGGAAATGACGACACCCCAGAGGCCGCCTATCGTCGCCCAGCGGATCCAAGTCATGGCCTGCTCGGCTCCCGTGAAAGCTCCGAAAAAGATCTCCACCTCGGCGGCGAAGTTCGCGAAACCGGGGAGACCGATAGAGGCAAAAACGCCGAACCCGAAGATGAGGCCCAGCTTCGGCAGCGACTTTGCAATACCTCCGAGCTTTCCGAAATCGAGGGTGCCGAATTGGTCCCTCATCCAGCCGGAGAGGGCGAAGAGCAGGGCAATGGAAATGCCGTGGGCAAACATGAGGAGGACCGCGCCGGAGAGGCCGAGCTGGTTGCCGGCGGCGATCCCGAGAAAGGCGTAGCCCATGTGCATCACGCTGGAGTAGCCCAGCATCTTGTCGAGCTTCTTCTGTGCGATGGTAACGAACCCGATATAGAGGATGTTTCCGAGGAGTAGGATCAACATGAGATTGAGCCATTTCTCTGCACCGGCTGGCGCGAAAGGAAGCGCAATGCGGATGAGGCCGTAGAGACCGAATTTCTTGAGGACTCCGGCGTGCAGCATCGCGACGGGAGTCGGTGCCTCAGCATAGGCCGGTGCCGCCCAACTGTGGAAAGGGAACAACGAGACAAGGATTCCGAAGCCAATAAAGAGCAGCAGAAAGACCCAGCTCTGGGTGTCGGCGGCGATCGCGGTTCCCGGAGTCTTTGCGGCGGTGATGAGTGAGGCGATATCGAAAGTGGTGCCTCCAAGAGCACTAATACCGATGATCAGACCGACGAGAAGAATAAGACTGCCGACGCCGAGGAAAATGGTGATGGTCCAGGCGGTGCGGACGCGGTTCTCACCGTGCCCGAAGATTCCGATCATGAGGAAGGTCGGGATGAGCGCCAGTTCGTGGAAGGCATAGAGGAAGAACAGGTCCGTCGAGCAAAAGGCTCCGATGGCACCGCCCGCGATAAGAAGGAGAGAGACGAAGTAAAGACGCGCGCTTCCTTTGATTTCGCTTTCCTTCGGGGAAATCATCATCGCTGCGACCATGACAATGGCGGAGAGGAGCAGAAGGACAAGGCTCATGCCGTCGAGACCGAAGGCGAGGCTCAGTTTTGGGAAGCCGCTGGTTTCGAGGAGCGTCCGTGAGCTCTCGAACTGGAAGGCTCCCTCCACATCCGTCTGAAACCGGAAGGCTGTGAACAGCGTAAGCAGGAGAACCACCACCGAGGTTCCCAGGGCCGTGACACGGGCGGGTGAACCCAGACCGACTGCGAGGGCGGCGAGGAGCGGTAGAAAGACGATGATTTCGATGAGGCTCACGGCTTTAACAGGGAAAGGATTCGATCAGAGGATGAGAAAGAAAATCAGAGCGACTACCGCGACTCCGAAAAAGAAAGCGTAGGTCTGAACATTGCCAACCTGGAAGACCCGCAGGAGGGACCCCGCAGCGAGGGCGGTCATGGCGGGGAATCGGGCAACGAGCGGATCAATCAAATAACGATCCACGAAGTCGAGGAAGGCGGCGACGGAGTCTTGAAAGAGACGCACGATCCCGAGGTAGATTTCGTCGATGTAGAACTTGTCGCGGAAAAGCGGAATACTGATAGGATCCTGGTCTTGTCCTTTATAGAGCATGACTGCGGCACCAACCCCAACGACGAGACCGACCAGGGAAAGGATCGCGGTGAGGCCGAAGTGGCCGAAAAAGTGAGCAATGTCGGCATGGCCGCGGGCGAGGAGAGGCGAAGAGAAAATACCGTAGGCTGACAGCACCGCCATGACCGAGAGGATTGCCAGCGGCACCCACATGATGGGGCCGACCTCACGGGCATGATCGGCGTCTCTAGTGCGGTGTTTGCCAAAGAACGCGACAATGACAAGACGGGTCATATAGAACGGCGTGAGGAAGGCGACGATGATTGCCAGAATGTATGGGCCGGTCATCTTCTCGTGAAGCGCCGTTTCAAGAATGGCTTCCTTGCTCCAGAATCCACTCGTGAAAGGCACCGCGATAAGGGCAGCGGTGCCGAGAGCGAAAGTGATGAAGGTGATAGGAAGCTTTTTACGGAGGCCTCCCATTTTCCAGATGTTCTGCTCGTGGTGGCAGGCATAGATGATGGCTCCGGATCCGAGGAAGAGGAGGGCCTTGAAAAAAGCGTGAGTGTAGAGGTGAAACATGCCGGCATCACTTCCTCCGTGCCCGAGTCCCTGGGCCATGATCATGTAACCGAGCTGGGAGAGGGTTGAGTAGGCGAGGATGCGTTTGATGTCATTCTGCTGCAGCGCCATGAGTGCGGCGAGGAGGGCGGTGATCGCGCCGACCCAGGTGATAACTGTGGCGGCCAGGTCGGCGGCTTCGATGAGGAAGACGACCCGGGCAAGCATAAAGACACCGGCTGCCACCATGGTTGCGGCGTGGATCAGTGCGGAGACAGGAGTGGGGCCCTCCATCGCGTCGGGTAGCCAGATGTGAAGCGGGACTTGCGCGGACTTGCCGATCGCTCCGCAGAAAATGCACAGCACGGCGGCGTTGAGCAGCGCAACATTTTTAAGACCGCCGAGGGCAGCTTCAATCTTGTCGAAAAAGATCGAACCGGTGAGCACCCAGACGAGGAGAATTCCGATCATGAACCCGAAGTCCCCGATGCGATTGGTGAGGAACGCTTTCTTGGCGGCATCTGCGGCAGAGGCTTTGTCGTACCAGTGTCCGATGAGAATGTAGGAACTCACACCGACGAGTTCCCAGAAGATGAACATCATCACGAAGTTGTTGGCGAGGACGATACCGGTCATCGAGAACATGAAGATTGAGAGCCCTGCAAAGTAGCGCGACTTACCTGCATCGTCTTTCATGTAGCCGAGTGAGAAGAGGTGCACCAGAAAGCCGATCGAAGTGACGATGAGCATCATGCCGCGACTCAAGCCGTCGAGCTGAAACCCGATGTCGATGCGAAACGTTTCCCCGGGGGCACCATCGCCGAGATTGATCCAAGGGTAGGAGGCAGTTTCCACGGCCTTGTCACCATCGCCTGCGAGGATGATGCAAAAGATTAGCGTAATAAGTGCGGAACCGGTTGAGACCAGTGAACTCAGACCCGACCAGCGTTTGAGGCCGAGGAGAATGGTGGCGGCCACGATGAGCGGCAGCAGGAGAACGGACCAGGCTAGAGTGTTGACATCCATGGATAAAATCGGTCGCCGTAAAAATCAGTATTTCATCGTATTGACCCTTGTCACGTCTGTCGTCTCCTTCGTCCGGAAGAGGGCGACAATAATGGCCAGGCCGACAGCGACTTCCGCAGCCGCGACGGTGATGATAAAAAAGAGGAGCACCTGACCATCGTAGTTGGGTTGCCCTTCATGCACATTAAAGCGCGAAAAGGCCACGAGAGTGAGGTTCGCTGCCGCGAGCATGAGTTCGAGGCACATGAAGATGATGATGAGGTTACGCCGCACGAGCACGCCTGCAAGTCCGATCGCGAAGAGGACTCCACTCACAAAGAGGAAGTGATTGAGGGTTAAAGCGGATTCCATAAATTTGCGGTAACTTTGGCGGTCAAAAAAACACTACTTCAATTCCTTTTTACTCAGGACGACGACGCCGACAGTGGCAACAAGGAGAAGAACACCGACCACTTGGACGGGAAACCAGTAGTGACTGAAAAGAAGCTCCCCGATGCGATGCACGTCAGAGGTGCCCGGGCCTTCCACCGTGGTGAGCGCCGGGAGAGTCACTTTTCCGAGACCGCCTCGAGTTAAGACGACAATGAGCAGTCCGATAAAAGCGACCACGACACCGCCGGCACCCAAAATGTTAATCACGGGAAAGCGACGTTTTTCCTCTTCACGCACGTCGAGGAGCATGATGATAAAAAGAAAAAGAACCATGATGGCCCCCGCATAAACAAGGATCTGCAGGGTGCCGACGAGGTAGGCATCCAACTGGATAAAAAGTGCCGCCAGCCCGAGGAACGAAATCACCATCGAGAACGCCGCCGAGACCGGGTTGCGATTGACCACAACCCCGATCCCGCCCACAAGGGCCAGTGCTGAGAAAATGTAGAAGAGGAAGGACATGGGGAGGGGGCGGAACTGGAAGTTGGAGGCTAGGAGTTGGAAACTAGGAGTCGGACTGGATGCTCCGGATTTAGGCGTTTAGTAACTTTGCCACTTCCGTGGCCAGGGGCATTGATGTTGCCGTGTCTGCGTAATTCAGATCGCGAGACAGAATCAGTTGGTAGCGGAGTTCCTCGAGAGATCCCTGAGAGATATTGTAAAATTTGAGTTTGTCCCGAACCCCTTTTCGATGGAACCCCTCCGCGATGTTCGATGGATTCGAGACAGCGGCGCGCCGCATCTGCGCAGAAAGCCCATAGACCTCCTCTCGGGGAAATCCCTTCCTCATAGTATAAACAGAAAGAGCCAGCTGATGTGCCTTTTGCCATACGATCAAGTCTTCAA
>JAGNMT010000232.1 GCA_017991025.1 Verrucomicrobiales bacterium | reverse complement strand
CTTTTCATCGCCGCTCAGATGCGTCTGGACGTAAGTGACGAAGTCGGCAAGGGCGGCGGAGGGATCGTGCATGGTCGAGTGTGGCGGCGCGGCGGGGGAAGGTCAATAAGAAGGTGGGGAAAATGGGCGAGTGCAGGGTGCAGTCAGTCCTGAATGGCACGGGATTGCGGCCACATTTCAATGAAACATGGGCTTGCCCGAATTCTGGCGCGACGCGCGCTAGGGACGGTTCGACGAACCGTCCGCCCTTGAACCATGGACACCGATGCGGACGCCCCGGCGGTGCGTCCCTACCAGAAAACTCAGAATACGCAAAATCGAAAAACCGGACAGGCACCCCAAATAGCGCTTAATCCGGGGCATTCGGGCCTTGGAATTTGACCTAATCTTTCCCTTCCCTCAGGTCCGCGCTATCCGCAGACAAGAATTTGCTGCGACTCACGGAGGTATAAGCGGATCCGGATAGGGTCAGGTCGGGGACTACACAGGGTTGGGTTGCAGTGGCAGGCACGCCCCTTTCCGTGATTCCGTAGTCAGAAGTCAAGAAATGCGCTGACTTCGGTATTTACGGGAGATCTCAAAAACGGTAGAGTCTCGCAAATGAAGTCCGCTATTCCCCTGCTCTCCCTCGCTGCCTTGTTCTCAGTCGTCGTCGCCATAGACTCTAGCGCTCAAAATCCCGCGACTCAGAAGACAATCGTCCCGCCCGGAAAAGAGGAACGCGGACTCAAGCTCTTTGTGGAAAAGGGCTGCTATCAGTGCCACAGCGCCGGGGCGACCAAGCTCCCCGCCGTCGAACTCGCTCCGCGCCTGGTCATCGAACTGGGCGGAGACGTTCACAGCAGTTGGACAAGAGATGACTTTGCCAAAGCGATCATGAACCCGAATCACGTCGTTGCTGAAGAATATCATGTCGCGATGCTGCGTCTTGGCGACCACTTGAAGGCGGAAAACTCGCCCATGCCCGAGTTCGTCGAAATGCTCTCCGTCGCCGATCTCATTCATCTCACCACTTTCCTCGATAGTCTCACTAATTAAGCCCCACCCCCTGCTCTCCCATGATCAATCGCCGCGATTTCCTGCAACGTTCCGTTCTTTCCACCGCCGCACTCGCATCCCCCTTTGCAACCATCCCCGGCTTTGCCGCCGGGGACGCCACGGCCGAAAACCTCGTCAAGACTTTCTACGATACCCTGACCGAGCCACAGCGGGCCGCACTTGTTTTCGGCTTTGACGACCCGCTGAGGTCCAAGATATCAAACAACTGGCACATCACCGAGCAGCGTATCGGCAGTTTTCTGACACCCGATCAGAATGCGATGGTTCGGGAGATATTCCTCAGTCTGCACAGCGAAGCGTATCGTGACAAGGTCATCGGCCAGGTCGAACACGACAGCGGTCAGAAAGGATTTGGCGATTGCTCCATAGCCATTTTCGGCGAGCCCGGCAGCGGGAAATCGGAGTTTGTCCTCACCGGTCGCCATTGCACCCGCCGCGTTGATGGAGACGCGGTCGCGGGCAAAGCGTTCGGCGGCCCGATTTTCTACGGGCATGCCGCCGAGGGATTCAACGAAAGCGCCGAGCACAAAGGCAATGCCTACTGGTATCAGGCACAAAGTGCCAACCGCGTCTTTGAAATGCTCGACGGCAAACAGCGCGAAGCAGCCCTGCTGGAAAAGGAAGCGGCGGACGATGCCTCGACCATTCAATTGAAACGTCAGGCCGGTGACCTTCCCGGTCTTGCCACCGCCGACATGACCGCTGACCAGAAAACGGCGGTTCGAGGCGTACTGAACGATCTCCTGATGCCGTTTCGGGAGGTAGATCGGGTCGAATCGATGAAACTCGTCGAGAAGGCCGGATTCGACGACCTGCATCTCAGCTTTTATAAAGAGGGCGACCTCGGCAAGGACGGAATCTGGGATAACTGGAGACTGGAAGGCCCCCACATGGTCTGGTATTTCCGCGGCGCTCCGCATGTGCATACCTGGGTACATATCTCCGATCCCGAGACGCCGAGAGAACCGCGCGCGTGATTACCGATTCGTAGCGCTGAGGCACCGGCCGCCGAAGGTCTCACGACCTTCGGTGAGCTCCTTGTTGTACGTCGTGTATGGCGCATTTCCACGCGGCGATTTGCAAAGCGGTCCGGGCGATGGAAGGGTTCGACTGCTTTTCATCACATGACAGATTTCGCCTACCACAAGCCGTTCCCGCTCGGTCCTGACAAGACCAACTACCGCCTCATCACCTCAGAAGGCGTGGAAGTTACCGCCTTCGAGGGGCAGGAAATACTCAAGATCGCGCCCGAGACTCTCACCCGTCTCGCGAACGTAGCGATTCATGATATCTCCTTCATGCTGCGTCCCTCCCACCTGAAACAGGTCGCGGCAATTCTCGACGATACCGAGGCAACCGACAATGACCGGCTTGTCGCGCTCACACTCCTGCGAAATGCCGAAATCGCCGCACGTGGAATTCTTCCGATGTGTCAGGACACCGGAACGGCCATCGTTATGGGAAAAAAGGGGCAGCATGTCTGGACCGGCGGACACGACGAAGAGTCCCTCTCCGCCGGGATCTGGAAAACCTACCAGGAGGAAAACCTGCGCTACTCCCAGCTCGCCCCGCTCACTCTTTTTGAGGAAAAGAACACCCGTAATAATCTCCCCGCCCAGATTGATCTCTATGCGACGGACGGGTCCGAGTATGAATTCCTCTTTATCACCAAAGGCGGAGGCTCGGCGAACAAGACCTTTCTGTATCAGGAAACCAAAGCCCTCCTTTCCCCTGATCGATTCGTCGACTGGGCCGTGGAGAAAATGCGGACGCTCGGCACCTCGGCCTGCCCCCCCTATCACATGGCCTTTGTCGTCGGCGGTACCAGTGCCGAGGCCACGCTGAAAACCGTGAAACTCGCTTCGACCCGCTACTACGATGAGCTTCCCACAGAGGGGAGCGAACGCGCCCAGGCCTTCCGTGACATCGCGATGGAAAAGGTGCTCCTCGAAAAGGCACGGGCCATCGGCATCGGGGCGCAGTTCGGCGGCAAATATTTCGCTCTGGATGTGCGGGTGATCCGCCTCCCCCGTCACGGCGCGAGTTGTCCGGTCGGCCTCGGGGTGAGTTGCTCGGCGGACCGGCAGGTGAAGGCGAAGATCACGAAGGACGGCGTTTTCATCGAGCAACTCGAGGTCAATCCCGGGCAGTATATCCCTGACAAATGGCGGGATCATCAGTTTCACGGCGTCCCTCTCGATCTCAATGCAGGCATGGCGGAGACGCTCAAGACCCTCTCAAAATATCCGGTCACGACCGCTCTCGAGCTCACCGGCACGATCATCGTGGCCCGCGACATCGCCCATGCTAAACTGCGCGAAATGATGGAGCGGGGCGAGGAGTTGCCCGCCTACTTCAAAGAGTATCCCGTCTACTACGCGGGCCCTGCCAAAACCCCCGAAGGTATGCCGAGCGGTTCCTTCGGACCGACCACGGCAGGGCGCATGGATCCCTACGTCGAGCTTTTTCAGTCGCATGGTGCCTCGATGGTGATGATCGCGAAAGGCAACCGCAGCCAGCAGGTCACGGACTCCTGCAAAAAGCATGGTGGCTTTTATCTCGGATCGATCGGTGGTCCAGCCGCGATCCTCGCACAGAATCACATTAAGAAGGTCGAAGTCCTCGATTTTGCCGAACTCGGCATGGAGGCGGTCTGGAAGATCGAAGTGGAGAAATTCCCCGCCTTTATCCTGGTCGATGACAAGGGCAATGACTTCTTTAAGGCGATTAACCAGTGCCCGGTGGCGTGAGTGCCCGGCCAATGGATCAACCACAGATCATTCTCACTGAGCCGGGGCGATTCATAACCT
This sequence comes from Verrucomicrobiales bacterium, assembly GCA_017991025.1. GTDB lineage: Bacteria > Verrucomicrobiota > Verrucomicrobiia > Verrucomicrobiales > DEV007 > Arctic95D-9. The sequence continues at coordinate 2,292 of JAGNMT010000232.1, read as the reverse complement.
CCAGGGGAACGTTACCCGATCCGGCTCCCGAAGAAGCCCGCATCCGCATCCGGCGGATCGGTGTCTGCGGCACTGACATCCACGCCTTTCACGGCCGCCAACCTTTCTTCGAGTATCCGCGCATTCTCGGGCATGAACTCGGCGCTGAAGTGGTCTCGATCAACGGGGATTCCCATCTGAAACCGGGAGAAGTGGTCGCCGTCGAGCCTTACTTGAACGACGCCAACTCCCCCGCTTCGCAAAAGGGAAAGAGCAACTGCTGTGAGTCCTTGCGCGTCCTCGGCGTCCATTGTGACGGGGGCATGCGGCCGGAAATCAACGTTCCGATTCGCAAACTCCACCGGGCCGCCTCGGCTACGATGGACCAGCTAGCCCTGGTGGAAATGCTCTGCATCGGACAACACGCCGTAAATCGCAGTCTTGTCTCTTTTCCCGAGACGGCGCTCGTTCTCGGGACGGGACCGATCGGCTTGAGCGTCATTACTTTTCTGAAAGGGCAAACGAAACGTCTCGTCGTCGCTGATCTCAGTGAATCCCGGCTCGATTTCTGCCGAAATTTCATGGGCGTCGACGGCACCGTCCTCGTGAATCCGGCAGTGGATCTGCCCGGCGAGATCCGCGAGGCGTTTGGAGGATTACTTCCCGACGTCATTTTCGATGCCACTGGAAATCGAGGCTCGATGCTATCGACCTTCGACCTTGCCGCTCACGGTGGCCGTATCGTTTTTGTGGGGCTGTTTCAGGGTGACATCACTTTCAACGATCCCCATTTCCACCGCCGTGAGTTAACCGTGATGTCGAGTCGCAACGCGACTTCGGCTGAGTTCGCCCAGGTCATCGCCGCGATGGAATCAGGGGTGGTCGACACCGGGCCGTGGATCACCCATCGGCTCGCCTTCGAGGAGGTGCCGGAGAAATTTGCAATGACAATTGCCGATCCCGGCCTGCGCAAGGCGGTGATCCATCTGGACCAATAACGCGGAGCAAACCCGCCTTATGGATATCAGAAAACAAAATAGATAAAATCAAGGCGGGCATCCGCATAGGCGAGGATAAGCACTAAGAGAAAGAAAGTGACCCCGACCTGCCTCGCCAGCCCCCAATCCAGAAAACGCCGGTCCGTCAATGATTTCCCCAGAATCGCCGTGAAGGCGACGAACCCGATCAGGATAAGAATAAGATCGTCGGGCGGCGAGTTTTTCATCGTATAGGGCGGCGAAAACAATGCTGCGAAATACTTGATGGTAATGTCAATGTTAGGGGATCGGAAGAATACCCAGAGAAGGCAGACGCCATTCACCACCAGCAACCACTTTACCACCGTAAAAAACCTGCCCTTCGGGAGAAACTCCGGCACAACACGCTCAAGCACCAGCCATGCTCCGTGACAGGCTCCCCAGAGAACATAATTCCACGACGCCCCGTGCCAAAGACCGCCAAGAAGCATTGTCAGAAAGAGGTTACGATACCGCCCGGTCCGGTTTCCGCCCAGCGGGATGTAGAGGTAGTCACGCAACCAAATGGAGAGAGTGATGTGCCATCGGTGCCAGAACTCGCGAAGTGAGGTGGCCAGATAGGGCAGGTTGAAATTGAGGGGCAGCGTAATCCCGTACATCAGCCCTAGCCCTATCGCCACAGTTGAGTAACCCCAGAAATCGCTCAGAATCTGAGCGGAGAAGGCGTAGAGGGTGAGCCAGGCCGTGGCCACTTCGAGTTTCGAAGGGTCCGAAAAACCAAAATCCACAAACTGTGAAAGCGTGTCCGCCAGACAAATCTTCATCGCCAGACCGGCGATGAGAAGGTAGATCCCGAGTTGAAAATCGTCCGCCCGGAATTTCCTGGGCTCCTGCAATTGCGGGAAAAATTCCTTTGCTCGCACAATCGGTCCTGCCACGAGTTGCCCGTAGAAGCACTTAAAGACACTGAAAAGAAGAAAATCCCGCTCCGCGCGAATTTCCCCCCGGCTAATGTCGACCAGATAACCAATCACCTGAAAGGTGAAAAACGAAATCCCGAGTGGAAGCCACAGGCTTCCCTCTGGAATCTCGACCATAATCCCGACACCATTGAGGATCTGGGCGAGAGTTTCTCCCAGGAACGAGGAATACTTGAACCACCCGAGGTTGCATAGATTTACGGCTACCGCAAAAGCCGTCACCTGTCGCTTGTTCGGGGTGGAGTCAATCCAGAGAGAGAACCCGTAGTTGACCACAATGACGGCGCCGAGAAGAAACAGGGCAGGCCAATAGAGCCACCCGTAAAACACGAGAGAACCGATCAGCAGAATAATCT
>JAGNMT010000231.1 GCA_017991025.1 Verrucomicrobiales bacterium | reverse complement strand
AATGATCCCGTCGAGCGATACCCGGAGATCCCCGGTTACCTGACGATTAAGAACACCTCTCAGAAAGACATCGAGGACCTTGTTGCCAAAATTTACGCCGCTTACGAGGGGCGGATAAACCGGATGGATCCGCCGGACCTGCGGACCTCGCGCACCCGGGGGATGGGAAGCGTGCCTGCAGAGTTCCCTACGGCTTGGAGAGGCCGGGTCGCCGACCCCGTTTGGCACGACCAACTCACGGTGAGCCATAGTGTCGAGGACATCTATCAGCGCGCCCTCCAGCACTCCAATCAGATCAAGATCTATAGTGATCTTCCCTTGATTCGCGAAACCGGAATGCAGGAAGCGGATGGTGAATTTGACATCAATACTTTCATTGACGGGCGTCTCACCCGCACGAACGAGCCCATTGGTTCGACTTTGACGACCGGGAATGCCGCCAATCGATTCCGCGAAAACAAAGATTACCTCGAAGCGGGGGTGCGGAAGAAATTCGCGACCGGTGCCGAAGCCACGCTGTCCAATCGGCTGTCGACCCTGAGCAACAATTCAAATTTCCTCGCTCCTCAAAATCAGGGAGCTTCCGAACTGGTCCTCTCGGTGGTGCAACCCCTTCTTGAGGGAGGCGGCTACCATTACAACCAATCGAAGATCAAACTGGCGAAGTTCGATTCGCAAATGGCCTCGGCTGAATTCGTCCGCCAGTTGCAATCCCACCTCATTGAAGTAAACCGGGCCTACTGGGCGCTTTTTTACGCCCGTTCGTATTTCATTCTCACCAAAGAGCTCGTCGGCGATACAGCCGGTATCCTCTCCCAGCTGGAACAGCGGACAGATCTTGATGCCCTCCAGAGCGAAGTGCTGCGTGCCCGATCCTCTCTGGCGATGAGAGAGTCCATGCTCAACCGGGCGGAGATGGCAGTGCGGAACAGCGAGGAACGGCTCCGCGCGCTGGTCAATGATCCCGGTGAAGATATCGGATCCAACGCGGAAATGATTCCGGTGACGCCACCCGTGCTCAGCGGTTTTATGGATGATGTTCGCCAGGTCGCGAGTGATGCCCTTCGCAATCGTCCCGAAGTAACTCAGGGTTTTGACGGGCTTCGTGCCGCGATTGTTCGTCGGGACATGCAGAAAAATCAAAAATGGCCGACCCTGAATCTGGTGGCTGAAATGATGCTGGGTGACATCGAGCCCAGAGACGGAACCGGCAATGCCTTCGACAATCAGTTCGGAGACGGAACCGGTTATATGGTGGGCTTTCAATTCTCCCAGCCGTGGGATAACGATACTGACCGCGCTCAACTTCTCCGGAGTGAGCTTGAGCTCCGGCAGCAGGCGAATCAGCTCCGCGCCTCGATCGACTTGGTCCTCCTTGATGCGCTCGTCTCCTATCGCGAACTGATGACTGCCTACCGCGACATGCAGGGGCGCTTCTCCGCACTCAAAGCGTCCCGCGAAGAATTGCGGCAGTTGCGTGAACGCCTCGAAGTCGATACCGATAACAAGGACGCTGGCCGCACGACTGCTTCCCAGTTGCAATTGATTCTGGACTCAATGGACCGGAATCAAAGCGCCGAGGAGCTTTTCCTGGAATCAGTGGTTTCCTACAATGCTTCTTTTGCCGCCCTGCAGCGTGCCCGTGGAACGTTCCTCCGCTCTGAAAATGTGAAGATTGACCGGGTTCGCGACACGGATCCGACCCACCCGAATGAGGATGTGGAGCGTCTTGATATAACCAAACAGGGCTTCAGCAGCAAGAGCCCGACCACCTATACCGAGTTCTCTATCGAGAATCCCGACTATGCGCCCATTCCTGACGTGCCGCCTCTTTCCTCGAATGAATTGAAGGGATTTGATCTGCCGTCCAAAGAACGGGGAGCAGCCGAAGGTCCGAAGGCAGCCAAAAAGGGACTTTTCGGGCGGCCTCAGAAGAAAGATGCCGCTGCGGAGTCCGCCACTTCCGAGATTGCCTTGCGTGAAGAGGCTGATCGCAGCATGTTTGCCAACCCCGACGGAAGTGTTGCGTCGACAGTTGAGCAGCCGTCCGTCCTGGTTAAAGCCTCTGCCGAAACGACCAGTATCCAGAGCGAGCCGGTGAAGACGATGGAAATCGCCGTTGCCACTCAACCCTCAGGGTTGGGACTGGCTCCTGCCTCAACCGCGCGTAAAGTCAGTTCGCCCTCCCTGATGAAGAAGAAGGCTGAGACAGCTCCGGTTCCGAGTGCGGCAGCGAGACCCAGTGCGGCAGCGAGACCAGCAGCGAACTGAATGGCGGCCCCCCGTAAAGCAGGGGGTAACATGAGCGCCTGGTGATGCAGAGAGTCTCTCTAAACGGGCAGTATGATCGGGTGGCTTTTTTACAAAGTCGCCTTCATGCCGGGCTAGCTTCTTTCTTCAAGCGACGCGAGGTTGTCCCCGACCGCGTTCGCCTCGCCCGAATCGATGCGAGGGGAGAAGAACTGAGAAGCAAGAGTGATGACGAACTCCGGAGTCTCGGGTCGGAATTGAAGCCCTTGATTCGGAGCGGACAGCAGTCGATGAACGACCTGATCGAGGAGGGGTTTTCCCTGCTCCGTGAAGTATCCCGCCGGACGACCGGGCTCTTTCACTACCCCCAGCAGATTCTCGGCGGGCTCGCCCTCGTGCGGGGAGGCATTGCCGAGATGGCGACCGGGGAAGGCAAAACTCTGGCGGTCAGCCTGCCCGCCTATCTCTTTTCCCTCGAAGGCAAAGGGGTGCACGTGGTCACCGTCAACAATTACCTTGCGCAACGCGACTACGAGTTTTCGAAGCCCATTTTTGATTTCCTCGGGGTCAGCATCGGGTTGTTGCCCGAGGGAAAAAAGGCGACGCCCGAAGGCAAGCGAGCGGCTTACGCGTGCGAGATCACCTACGGCGTCGGTTACGAATTCGGATTTGATTACATGCGCGATCAACTGGCGAGGATGCGACATCCCGGAGGCGGCCCCGGTGAAGATCTCCGATACGCAATTCTCGGACGGGAAAAGCCCCAACCGGCGGTGTGTCAGCGCGGACTTTCCTTTGCGATTATTGATGAAGTGGACAGCGTCCTCATAGACGAGGCCGGGAGCCCGCTCCTCATCAGCGAGGCCTCGCAGGAAGAGTCGTCGGACCTTCCCTTCAATTCGGCAAAAGAACTCGCCCGTACCCTGGTCGAGGGAGAGCACTTTACGCTGGATCGTAACCGCCGGCGTATTGAACTCACGCTTGAGGGAAAGCGGGAAATTTTCCGGGACGATTCAGTGATACCCTGGGATCTTCTCCGGCGTCCATGGGAGGTCTATGTCAACAATGCCCTGAAGGCCGATTTTCTTTTCCACCGCGACGAACAATATGTCGTCGATGATGACAAAGTGATTATCGTCGATGAGTTCACCGGTCGCCGTTTTGAAGACCGGAGTTGGCGGGAGGGACAGCACCAGGCCGTGGAGGCAAAGGAAGGGACCACGATTCGTCCGGAAGCCGATTCCGCTGCGAGCATCACAAGACAGCGGTTTTTCGCTCTCTACGGCAAGATTTGCGGCCTCACCGGCACCGCTTGTGAAAGTGCGGGAGAGTTCTGGCGTTTTTTTAAAATGCCTGTTGTCCCGATTCCCTTGAACCGTCCGGGACGCCGGGAGGTTCTTCCCGAGCGGATTTTTGTTGATCACCCCTCAATGGACCGGGCCATCGTCGCGGATATCGCCGCACGCTACCAACGCGGCCAACCGGTTCTCGTTGGCACGCGCACCATTCGCGACAGCGAGCGGCTTTCGGGCTTGCTGGAAAAATCCGGCATTCCACATCGTATCCTTACCGCCAAGCAGGACGCCGAAGAAGTCGAGATTATTGCCTCGGCCGGTCAATTCGGGAGTATTGTTATCGCCACAAACATGGCGGGGCGGGGTACACACATTGATCTGTCGAAGGAGGCGGAAGCCGTCGGTGGACTTCACGTAATCGCTGTGGAGCGAAACGAGTCGGCTCGGATCGATCGCCAGTTGATCGGGCGGGGCGCGCGTCAGGGGCAGCCGGGATCGGCCCAGTCCTATGTCTCTGCGGAGGATTACCTGCTTGAGACCTACGCTCCCGAGATCCGGGATACCATCAGCGCCGAGCCTGCCGATGAGAAGGGAGAACTTTCCCGCGACTTAAAGCGTATTTTTGATAGATTACAAAGCGAAGTGGAAAGAGTCAGGTATGATGGCCGCCTCCGAATGGCGGAACGTGACGAATGGCTCGAAGAAACCAAAGAATCGCTCGCCCGATGAGGACGAAACACTATTCCAGAATCATCAGCCTCTCCCTCCTTATCGCAGGAGGGACCGGGTTTCTATTCGGTGACGATCCGGCCTCCGTACTTGGTTATCTCGAACCCTACCGGAGCATTGAGATGAATCCGTCAGAGACCGGCGTGATTGATACCATCAACGTCACCGAAGGGGATCTCGTCAAGAAAGGGCAAGCGCTCCTTAATTTGAACAAACGGGTGCTTGAAGCCCAGCTCGCCATCTCCGAAATTCAGTCGGAAAGTGTCGCTGCCATAGATGTGGCTACTGCGGATCTGGAGGTGGCGAAGGAACGGTTTGAGAAACTCCACCAGCTCAAAAACAGCGGAACGGCCCACTCCTCCGAGGTGGCCCGGGCGGCGGCGGACTTGAAAAAGGCAGAGGCGCAGCTCAGCATCGCCAACGAGGAGAAGAAAATTGCCGGTTTTCGTGTGGAGGAAATAAATGGACAGATCGAGCAGCGTATCCTGCGCAGCCCGATCGATGGGGTCGTCCTCGAGATCAATCGGGAAGTGTCCGAATCAGCCACAGCACCGCAGGAAGGGCAGCAGAATCGCCCCCTCGTGAAGGTGGCACAGATCGACAAGCTGCGTCTCATCGTACATGTTCCATCGGCCCATACCGGCGGCCTTGCCGTGGGCAGTCGCCTTCCGATCAGGGTACTCGGGCAGAGCAGTCTCAGTCTCGATCGCGAGAGCTCCGCCATTGACGCGACAGCCGTCATCGAGTTCATTTCCCCGACGATTGATCCCTCTAGCGAGACCTTACGCATACGGCTCGTGATCGACAACGCCGGGGGTAAGCTGCTGAGCGGGGCCCACGCCCTCGTGATTATTAAACCCGGTGTCAACGACGCTACTAACGGTTGATGACGCCATCCAATTTCTATTGAACTGAATGAACCACTTTATTTCAACGTCAGGGGGCAAGATCGTGAACGTGAATGCCATTGCTTTCCTCACCTCGCGCACCAAAGGAACTCCCGGAACCCCGGGTCGCGGCGAAGCCACCCAGCTGGTGATCGGCTTTTCCGCCGCCGGGATTGTCAGTCAGGGAGGGCTCATGCCACTCTCTCTCGTCATGCAGGGTGAAGAGGCACTCGAGTTTCTTGAGCAGTTGGAATTGCGCGGTGTCGAGGTCGACGCTCTCCGTCTCAAACTGTCCTGATCACGCCCTGATTGGGGTGGTAAACCGAACAAGTCGCTTCGTTCCGGGCCAAGCCCCGGAGATCACGCGAACCCTCCCGGTGCGCCACGGAACTCCTTCCGTCCGCAGACTCCCCTTCCCGGCCCCGCGAGCTGCCGGGAAAAGAGTGCCTAAGCGACTTGCCTGCCGTAAAGCAATTCCTCGGGAAGATCGCAGATTTCCCGGACAGCGGCGAACAACGCATCAAACTGGTCGACGAAGATATTACCCACGAGCAGATCGGTCAGCACCGGTCGCATCTCCGGATGCCCCTTCACGAGCCTGCCGAAGCTGAACTCGGGATGATAAAAGGCGTAGACGACTTTGCGCATGCGTTCAATGGCGATACAGAGATCCTCACCGTATTGTCGAAATTGCGCGGCGGAGGTGTCTCCGCTTTTCAGCGCGGCGTCAATGGCGTCGGCGGCGAGCTCCCCGGACTTGAGCGCGAGAAAGACTCCGGAGGAAAAAACAGGATCGAGGAAGGCAAAGGCATCCCCAACCAGAAGAACGCCATCCGAGGCGCAGTAGTTTGAGCGGTAACTGTATTCCCCGGTCACCCAATATTCACCGACCTGGCTGCCAACGGACAAGTGCTCTTTGATCCAGGCGTTTTCCTGAATCTCCCGGGTCATTATTTCCGCCGGGTCACGGGTGTCCCGGTAGAGATAATCCCGATCCGCGACGATGCCGACGCTGATACGGCC
>JAGNMT010000230.1 GCA_017991025.1 Verrucomicrobiales bacterium | reverse complement strand
CGTGAGCGCGGGGCCGAGCCATTGACGGCCGTGGAACTGGCCCTCGTGCAGAAGTGGATCACCATGGGAGCCAAGCTCGAAGGCGGAGAGGCCACACCCGCGACTCCGGAACCGGCAACTCCCGCTCCCCCGAAAGATCCTGCAGCCATGAAAGCGGAGATTCAGACCTGGACGAATAGCGCCGGCGTCTCTCTCCAAGCTGCCTTTGTCTCGCTCAGCGGAACCAGCGTCACACTGAAAAAAGAGGACGGATCGCAATTCGAGTATCCCCTCGCGAATCTCACTCCCGAGAGCCAGGCACTTGCCAAAAAACTCGCCGGCCAGTAAGCGGCGGTTCACGCCGATTCCGGCAGGAACGTCGGCATCGCGATACCGGAAACAGGCTGGGCAATTCCCCGCACCTGCCCTAGATGCAGTTCACAATTGCGGGCTCCGAGGGCATATGCAGCCTTGACTAAATCGGCTTCTCCCGAAGGCAGGAGAAATACGACCGATTTTCCCCGAAACCGGTCGAGCTGCGCCCGGAGCAAGGCGGCGGCGGCGGCCGGCGTGAGCATCACTCCCGGACCGATCAGGCGACTCGCCGGATGATCGACCGAGGTGAGGAACCCGTCGACCTCTCCCTCGTCATTGACGGAAACCAGCGTCTTCCAAATGCCGGTGCTGTTTTCGATAAAGTAGCAATAATCCCTCTCGCGTGAAATCCCGCTGACCTCGAATTCCAACCGCCCCATTGCCAAAAGATCAGCAGGACCGGCCTCACGAACGGTTCCGGGATACTTCCACGCCGTTTCAGGAAGGCCCTCCTCAGGCACATTGACGACCATGTCCTGATAGAGGCAGAAGGGCACAAATCCGTTGCGATTGTAGAGGGAAAAAGAATCGAGATTCAGCGCACTGGAGACGAGGCGCATAGGGAGATCGCGGTTATCCGCTTCGTCGATGATACGCTGGAGCAAACGCCCCGCAATACCGTGCCCGAAGTAGTTCGGGTGCACATTCATGATACCGAGTGAGACGTGGGTTTCCCGAGGATGAAAGAAACAGGACCCGACGATCATACCGTTGTGCGAATGCTCGAGAACGAGCCCGCAGTCGGGGTCGAGATCGTCGTAAACCTCACAAAAAAGACGGCAGTCCAAGGGCCGGCACTGAAAGATTGCGTGGCCCAGATGCTTCTGATACCAGGCATTCGTCGAGAGAAAGATCAGTTCGGCAACGGCATCGAAATCCGTCGCCTTCATCAGGCGCATTTTGAACATGACTCCGGTGTATCGAAATCCGGAGACGATATCAATGCTATTCGGCGGCAAATTCCGCCCATCCCCCCTCACATGACCATGCCGCCATCCACCGTGAGGACCTGACCGGTGATGTAGCGGGCTTCACGACCGGCGAGAAACAGCACCGCATTGGCGATGTCAGTGGTCTCACCAAAGCTTCCGAGGGGGATGTTCTTTTTGATCTGTTCCTGAATCTCGGCGGACAAATCATCCGTCATGTCCGTGACGATGAAGCCCGGTGCGACCGCGTTGACACAGACTTTGCGACTCGCGAACTCCTTCGCGAGCGCCTTCGTGAACCCGATCAACCCGGCCTTGCTCGCCGCATAGTTGGCTTGTCCGGCATTGCCGGTGAGACCGATCACGGAGCTGATGTTGATGATGCGTGCGTCTTCCGCTTTCAGGAGGGTTCGCTGAAAGGCCTTCACCGCGTTGAACGCGCCTTTAAGATTCGTGTCCAGGACCGTGTCCCAGTCGGCTTCGCTCATGCGCAGGGCGAGACCATCCCGGGTGACACCGGCATTGTTCACGAGAATGCTAACCGGGCCGAGGTCGGCCGCGACCTGCTTGCCGAACTCGATCGTCGCTTCGTAGTCGGCGATATCGACCGCGTATCCTTTGGCGATGCCTTTTCCCAGCGCATTGAGTTCATCCGCCGCTGCCTGCGAATTCGCTTCCGTCCGGCTCGCTACGGCGACTTTCGCACCCTGCTCGACAAACGCCTTTGCGATTTCCTTCCCGATGCCCCGGCCCGAACCGGTCACGACGACCACACGATCTTGAAATTGACTCATGCCCGCTAATTCTCACACACCGGCGCGCCCTGCAACGAAAAATCCGGGCAAATCGAAGAGGGTCAAGCGTCCGATCAAACCCTGTCGACTTGCCGAATGACCTGACCAGCCGCTTCACTCTTTCTTCTTTTCAGCCGGCTCTTCCTTCTTCTCTGCCGGCTTCGCCTCTGCGGCGGGAACAAATTTCAGGACCGTGCCGTTGATGCAATACCGTTTGTCGGTTGGCGTGCCGAGACCTTCCCCCTCAAAGACATGACCGAGGTGACCGTCGCAAATCTTGCAACGCACTTCCGTCCTCGCATAACCGAGATGAAAATCCGTGTTGTACTTCACATTCTTCGCCTTGGCCGGATCATAAAAAGAAGGCCAGCCGCAGTGAGAATCAAATTTCTCCGTCGAGGTAAAAAGCTCGGCATTGCAGCCGGCGCAGTAGTAGGTGCCGCCCCCCTGATTCTTGAACTCATCGTAGACCTGACCATTGGCCGGCTCCGTGCCGGCCTTGCGCAGGATGCGGTATTGCTCGGGCGTGAGGATCTTTTTCCACTCCTCGTCAGTTTTCTCGACCGGTCCGGTCGGCTGCGGTGGTGCTACTTTCGATACTTCAATCACAGGTGTATTCGGTGAGGATTTGTCTTCGGCTCTCGCGTAGAAAATGGCGGCAAACGCGACGAGAGACAAGACTAAAGCAGAGTTAAGGAAGCTTTTCATGGGAGGACAATAACGGGCCTATCTATTCCGGTCAAAGGCGCGATTACAGTCCCCGTTTCGAGACAATTGGTCTGTAAGGTTTGAACCGGTTCAGTCACTAACGATTTTTCTGTTCTTCTTCCTCTTCAAAGGCAATCATTCCGGGATTATGAAAATCCCGTTCGCTCTCATCGCCCTTTTCGGCGCACTCTCCCTTCACGCCTCTGAAATCCCTGCCGAAGTTCTCCTCTGGCCCGACGGGGCTCCGGGATCCGGGGCTTTCGCCGATAAACCTGAAGTCGTCGACAGCAAGAGCGGCGGTAACAACATCTCCAGCGTACACCGCCCGACGATCACGCCGTATCTTCCCGATCCGGCCAAGGCCACCGGCACCGCTGTCCTCATCGCGCCGGGCGGAGGCCATCGCGTTCTCTGCCTCGGCCACGAAGGTTATGCGCTCGCGCAGTGGTTTGCCGACCATGGCATCGCTGCCTTTGTCTTAAAATACCGCCTTTCCAAAGAAGAGGGCTCCACCTACACGATCGAAGATCACGCCATGGCCGACACCCGCCGGGCGCTCCGTCTCATTCGCCTGCGCGCCGCCGAGTGGGGTGTCCGTCCGGACCGGGTCGGCATCCTCGGTTTTTCCGCCGGAGGCGAACTCGCCGCCTACGCCGCGATGAAATCCGATCCCGGGGAAAAGGACTCTGCCGACCCGGTCGAACGCGAAAGTTCCCGTCCCGATTTTCAGGGGCTCATCTACCCCGGCAAGTCGAATACTTTTACCGTCGAGCCCGGCATGCCGCCTGCCTTCATCGCCTTCGGTTTTAACGACCGGCCCGACATCGCCCGGGGCATGGCTGAGGTCTATCTGAAGTATCAGGACGCCAAAGTTCCCGCCGAAATGCATGTCTATGCCAATGTCGGCCACGGCTTCGGCTATCGTCCCGGAACCACCACAGCCGCCGGAGCCTGGCCCGAACGCTTCCGCGAATGGCTTGTCGATAGCAAATTGCTCGATGAGGCGAAGGGCGGATGATGGCGGGGGGGATCTCGCCATTGCCGCTTCTCACCGGGAAGATCTGGGATAGAAAGAGGTGCGGCCCGTATTTCAAATCACCCTGCCGCCTCAGCCCCGGGAGAAATTTCGCGGGCTTACGAGTGTATATCCCGCAGACCGGTATCCCTGGAACACCGTTAAAATCGGTGAACGAGGGTCAGTGGATTACGGTTTCACCGCAGGCAATGCGGAACGGATGTAGGCGATCAAGTCGGCGACGTCCTGCGGTTTCAGCAAAGTCTCCATGCCTTCGGGCATCAGCGATCGGCCTGTGGCACTCTGGCTCGCGATGTCACCGCGCAACACCGGCAAGTCCGCCCCTCCCGGCAGGCGAAGCACGACATTATTAGCGGTCTCGGCGGAAATGATACCGGCCAACTCCACACCCGACTTCAGCTTGATCGTTTGTGCCTTGAAACGATCCTCAATGGCGGCGTTAGGGTCAAAGAACGCCGTGAGCAACCAGTCGACCGGCTTGTCGGCAACCATACCGAGGTCGGGTCCCACTTCCATTCCTTCGCCTTTCAGCCGATGGCAGGCGAGACACGCCTGCTTAAACAATTCATGCCCGTGTGCCGCCACCCCTTTCAGCGCCGTCACCGGAGCATAGCTAGCAATCACTTTCGCCCGGTCCGGCGTGGACGGCTTGGGTAGCACCACCGCCACCATTGACACGGGCTGAGACGTCTGATTGAGCTTTGCGAAGAGGGCGCTGTCAGGCGCCAGTGAGGACATGATGGCGAGACGCATCTGCGGATCCACCCCTTCGCTTCCAGCCAGTTCCGTCAGGGCTGCTGCCGCGCGTTCGTCGCGAAAGGTGCCGAGGCTGAGAGCGAGCTGATGACGGACCGTGAAGGCGGTGTCTTTCGCGCAGGCTAGCATGGCGGGAATTACTTCGTCCGGTTTCGCGGCAAAGGATTCGCTGACACGCAAGGCCTGCACGCGCACAGGCGCATCGGAGTCACGCAAGGCCTGGCGAATCGTCCCGGGGTCAAGAGTCTTCAAAACCTCAAGCGAGGCAAGCGCCTGCACCCGGACTTTTGGGTTCTTCGCGTTAATGGCGACTTGCCGGAGCGCGGGACCGGCGGCTTTCGCCTCGCGCTCATAGAACAGGCGTTGAACGGTGTCGCGCTGCCAGCCGTTCGGGCTGTCGAGGGCGGCGACCAGCGCGGCATCGTCGAGCTTTGCGAGGTTCGGCACGGGACGGAGCTTCGCGCCGGTCGGGAAGACACGGTAGATACGGCCTTTGTCGGCTCCGGCGCGGAGGTCGAGGCGGCTCTGCGTCTCGGGTGCGATCCATTCAGGATGCTCGAGCACGAAGCGATGAAAGTCAGCGACGTAGAGTGCGCCGTCAGGGCCGGTCTTCAGCATCACGGGCCGGAACCACGGGTCGGTGCTTGCGAGGAATTCGCGGTCCTGCTCGTCGTCCGCGCGTTTGCTCGTAAAGGTCGCGCCGTCGGGCGTGAGTACCTCGCGATGCACGACGTTGTGCACCGGTTCGCATGAGAAGACGCTCGTCGCGAAGTCCGCGCCGAAAAGCGCGTCGCGATAGACACACGGGCTGCAACCGCTCGTCACATGCCCGGCTGACTGTGGCTGGTTGAACCGGATCGGCAGCTCACTGATCGCGAAGACGCGTGTCGAGTCGGGATAGTTCGCGAGCATCTGCTTGGTCGACTTCACGGCGAGCTTTGGATTCCGCCGCAAATACGAATCCGCGATGGTGTAATGCCAGAGCCAGTTCGGATTGTTGTTGCCGAACCAATTGCCCCAATCGTCGCGCCGCCGTCCATACTGCGTCTGCCCGCTCTCGGGCTCGAACTCCAGGGTATCCGGACGAAAACGATAGTCGCGTCCACTGATGCTAACGCCGTTGATCTCGCCGCCACTGTCACCATTTGCCCCGTAGAGCCAGCCGTCGAGCCCCCACTCGAAGCCATTGAGCCGATGCTGCTGATTGCCTTCCTTGAAGCCCTTGAAGAGCACCCGATTCTCATCGGCACGATCGTCTCCATTCGTGTCGCGCGCAAAGAGGATGCTGGGTGCGGACGACAGGATCACCCCATCGCGCCAGGGCAGCAGGCCATTCGGAAATGGCAGGCCTTCGAGGAAGGTCGTCGCCCTGGTATAGCGGCCGTGCTCATCGGGATCGGTGAGGATTTTCACCACGCCGCCGGGTCTTCCCTTGCCATCCATTCCGAGCGGGTAGTCGGGCATCTCGACAACCCAGAGCCGTCCCTGAGCGTCCCACTCGAAGGCCACCGGGCTCTCGATCAGCGGCCCGGCTGCAACCAGCTCGATGGAGAAGCCGGGCCGCGGACGCAACGCGGCGAGCGAGTCCTCCGGCGTTTTTTCCGGCGGG
>JAGNMT010000229.1 GCA_017991025.1 Verrucomicrobiales bacterium | reverse complement strand
CCAATGGGTTGCTGGGGACGGAGAAAGCAAATTTCGGATTCACTGTCGGCGGTGAAAGCGCTTCGGTGCGCAATTTAAGGGTGTGGAGTGCTACGCTTAATTCAGAATGGTCCACGACTAAAGGGACTCTATCTGGAGTCTGATGTCTGTTCCCGGTATTGAAAATTCAACGGTGCCGTCATATCATCCCGGATAGTCAATTATGACCTCACGTCGCTCCTTCCTTCGCAATGCCGCTGTTCTCGCCACCGCTCAGGCGGTGCCTTCCGTCCACGCGGTCGCACCGAAGCGGCGGATTATCGACTGTCATACTCACTTTTACGATCCGGCCCGCCCGGAAGGAGTGCCCTGGCCGGGAAAGGAATCGCCGCTCTATCGTCGTGTCCTTCCCGATGACTGGATGGCCGTTGCTGAACCCTTCGGCGTGACGGATACGGTCGTGATTGAAGCGAGTCCCTGGGTAGAAGACAATCAGTTTCTCCTCGAATTGGCGGCAAGGGATAAACGCCTTCTCGGCATCATCGGGAATCTTGATCCAGTGGCTCCGGAATTTACTTCACTGGTGAAGCGTTTTGCGGCGAATCCCCTTTATCGGGGGATCCGGGTGAGTTCGGCGAAAGCGGCCGAGCCGGCGAACGAGGCGGCTTACGATGCCGGATTGAGAGCTCTTGCCGGGGCCGGCTTGGTTCTAGATATCAACGGAGGACCTTCGACGCCGGGCATAGCAGCGAAACTGGCGGATCGTCATCCGGAACTCACGATCATCATCAATCACTGTGGCAACCCCGGAGATGCAGCGCGTCCTTTGCCGGACGAATGGACGGCAGGGATCGTCGCAGCAGCGAAAATGCCTAACGTGTTTATCAAAATCTCCGCGCTCGTCGAAGGAGTGAAAGGAGAACCCGGGAAGGCTCCTGTCGATCCGGCCTACTATCGGCCCGTCATTGATCCAATTTGGGAGGCTTTCGGCCCTGACCGGTGTATTTACGGAAGTAACTGGCCTGTCTCTGATCGCGGCGCGTCCTATGGCACGGTGATCCGTATTGTCGAAGCTTATTTTAATGAAAAAGGACGCGACTCCGCTGAGAAATACTTCTCGAAGAACTCACAAATCGCCTACCGCTGGGTAGAAAGGCCGTGATACACTTCCGGTTGCGGCTATGCTCCGTTCTTGAATCTCACCCGGGATGGGGGGAGCTTCTCTGATCATGATTTTTTTTCCCCGAAGCACCTTCAGTGTCGCGGTTGGCATTGCCATCGTTCTAGCACTTGTCGTCTCGCCGCTCATCCACTCAAGAGCCAACGAGGTCCCTGTAGGATGGAAAAAGTATGCGTTTTCGGGGAAACCGCTCGAAGGTTTGCGGGTCGCTCTCGATGTCGGCCACAATCACCTTTCCCCCGGAGCAATGAGCGCAAGGGGACGGGGGGAGTTTCTTTTTAATCTATCGACTGCCCGAGTCATTGCCGGGGTGCTGAAGCAGGCCGGAGCGCATGTCATCCTGATCAACGGCGACGGTGCGATCGCAGGGCTTCCGGACCGTGCGGTGCTTGCAGGGAAGGAAAAGGCGGACTGTTTTATCGCAATTCATCATGATTCAGTGAATGATAAATACCTCAGGACCTGGATCCACGAGGGAGTCTCTCGAGAGTATGCGGATGACTTCAGTGGCTATGGCGTTTTTACCTCCAGCAAGAATGTTAAGGCCGAACGCAGTCAGGAGTTGGCGCGCGCGGTGGGGTCGGCCCTTATCGAATCGGGATTAAAACCTGCCCTCCACCATGCCGAGCCGATTAAGGGCGAAAACCGTCCCCTGCTCGATGAACATACCGGGGTCTACGAGTATACCGATCTTGTCGTCCTCAAAGCGGCTGAGATGCCGGCGATTCTTCTGGAGTGCGGGGTTATTGTTCACCGGAGGGAGGAACTACTTGTGCAGGATCCTGCCTATCAGGATTTGATTGCGCACGCGCTGGTCAACGCACTCCTGACTACTTTTCCAAAGCCGCGCTCGAAGGGATTTTTTCGCTTTTTCGGCTTCCGGTGACTTTTCGAATCCATGACTCCCTGCCTTTTTTCTATAAGCTATGCCGGTCTATGGGGGCAGGAGACCCTGAGTCTCATTGAGTTCATCAAGCACGCCGGACGACTCGGTTACCCGGCGGTCATGATCGCTGGAAAGCGACCACACCTCTCGCCGCTCGATACCACCGCTGAAGTCGTTGAGACCATTCGAGAGACACTCGCCGCAGCGCAGGTGCGATGTGATGTGATCGCCGCCTATACGAACCTATCCCAGGCTTCGTCGGTTGGCTGCGAAGTGCCGCTTATCGAGATGCAGATCGCTTATGTTGAATCGCTTTCCAGGATTGCCTCACAACTTGATGCGAGGATCATTCGCGTTTTCACAGCTTATGAAGTCGAGGGCCAGGATCTCCAGATGCAATGGCGGCGCTGTGTCGCCGCTCTCCGGGAAATGGCCGACCGCGCCGCCGCGAACGGGGTGACCCTGGCAATCCAGAATCATCACGATATCGCACTGGATACGTCGGCGTTGTTGGAGCTTCTCGCCGATATCGACCGGCCAAACTGCAAGCTCGGCTTTGACGCATGGTCGCCTGCACTGCGAGGTGAATCACTCTACGAGTCGGCGAAAATGGCCGCTCCTCATAGCATCCTCACGACTAACGCCGACTACCTTAAAGTTCCCCGGTATCGTTACCGGCCCGAACTCGTAAACTACGAGCCTCAGCCGGTCGACTGGGTCCGCGCGGTTCCTTTTGGGACCGGATTTATTGATTATGCCGGCTTTTTTCAGGGGCTTCGTGATGGCGGCTTTGACGGTACTGCGGTCTTCGAAATGTGCTCGCCCCTGCGGGGCGGAGGATCGCTGAAGAATCTCGATACTTGCGCCACGACTTATCTGGATTGGATGAAACAAAATGCGGGGCCGTCAATCAGTGGCGAGCGCCGATGACTTGACCAGGCCCCCTGATTCTGAGAAAGCCTCTTCTTGCGTGACTTCCAATTCCATACAAACTTAAGGCATGACCAAAAAAGCAGACAAGAAGTCTCCCTTACCGGCTCCGCATAAAAAATCACGACCCAGGTCACGCAAGTCGGGTTCGCATAAGACCAGCGAGGGTGACACTTCACCGGTTCTTTCCCAAGGCGGCATCGAGGAATTTTCTGTTTCTGAATCCACCTCAGCTGCTCGCGAATCTAAGACGGCGGCGGTCACGGATATCCTCAAGCGTACAGTTCCTCTGGGATCGACGGAATTGCTGGAGACCTTCGATGCGATTCTCACGGGTGCCGCTCCGGATGATGTCATAGCGATTAGAAATCTCCTCGCGAAACATGTTACTGCCGCAAAGGGGGTAAAACGCGAGCTTTCTGATTTTGAGCTGGTTGCGGATTGGCGGGAGGCCGGATATCCCTATGCAAATCTGATGTCGCGTCGCAATTATGAGCGCGAAAAGTACAAATTGCAGGTCGAGTTGCTGAAGTTGCAATCCTGGGTGAGGACGACGGGACAGCGTGTCATCATTCTGTTCGAAGGACGGGATGCGGCAGGAAAAGGGGGGGCGATTAAACGCTTCATGGAGCATCTGAATCCTCGCGGTGCCAGAGTTGTTGCTCTGGAAAAGCCGACCGATGAGGAGCGCGGACAATGGTACTTCCAGCGTTATGTCGAACATCTCCCCACGCGAGGTGAGATTGTCATGTTTGATCGCTCCTGGTACAACCGGGCCGGCGTAGAGAGGGTAATGAAATTTTGCAAGGATGCGGAGTACCAGGAGTTCATGCGCCAGGTACCCGAATTCGAGCGCAATCTGGTCCGCAGCGGGATTCATCTTATCAAGTTCTGGTTTTCAGTGAGCCGGAAGGAACAGCGCCGGCGTTTTAAAGAGCGAAAGTCGCATCCGTTGAAGCAGTGGAAGCTTTCGCCCGTCGACCTCGCCTCGCTGGACAAATGGGAATCGTATACCACGGCAAAGGAAGCGATGTTTTTTCACACGGACACGGCGGATTCGCCCTGGACGGTCGTTAAATCGGACTGCAAGAAGCGCGCCCGGCTCAATGCGATGCGCTACGTTCTGCACAAGCTGCCTTACGAGAAGAAAGATCCCAAGTTAATCGGCCCGGTCGACCCGCTGCTGGTAGGGAGGGCGAACGTTGTTTATGAGAGGGGTGAAAAGGAGGATACGGCGCTGTTGTGAGGCGGAAATAAGCTGGCACGATGATTTGGTGATTGCATGGGAAGGCCGCAGAGTGATATCCCTAGGCCACGCCCGTTTCGTCGCAGACTATTTTTCCGACTCATGAAAACCACCCTGATCATACTCGCAGGATTCCTCGTGCTGAGCTTCGCTGAAGCTCGCGAGATTCGCACCTTCACCAATCTGCAAGGCAAAAAGATCGAAGCTGAGCTCCTCGACATGAAGGACGGAAAGATCCGCATCATGTCGAATCGAAAGGTTTTCGAAGTACCTGTCGAGACACTTTCTCCGGAGGACAAACAATGGCTGACGGAATGGGATGCCAGGCGCGAGACCGGCAAGAGTGGCGCGGATAGTGCAAAGGAGTCGTATTATACCGAACTCATTTTCGAAGACAATTTTGAAAAGGATGGATTCGGCGAACAATGGACTCACTACAAGAGCGAGAGTGTCGTGAAAGACGGGGTTCTCATCGGGAAGACGATCGATATCAAGGATCACGCGGGAGTCGATGCGATCCGTTTTGAGGGCAGGCAGGATCTCGAGGTCTCGGTGAAATTCAACTTCGTGGGGGAAACGGCGGAGCGCTTTAACGTCTGGCTCGATGATAAGGATTACAAAGGTTCCCACGCCGGTCACATTTGCAGTATTACGATCACCCCCACGCTCGGTTCGATTTCGGATGCTAAAACAGGTAATTTTGAAAATGCCATTTATGAGAAGCGCACTGCGGGAGCCCTTGATGCGGCGACTGAGGAAATGCTGAAGACGAAGACGGCGAATCTCCCGCTCGATCTGAAACGGGAGAAGTGGCATACGTTGCTCATCCAATCAAAAGGCGATGAGGTGGTCGTGTCGGTGAACGGTTACGAGTTGGGCAAGCTGAAATCTGAAGGTCTCTCCCACCCGACAAAATCCGTAGTCAGCCTTACGACCAATATCAACGATGTGCACTACGACGATTTTGTGATCCGTGCGGCTAAAGTCGGCAAGACGGCTCAGTAATCATTCAGTTGAGGCGACATGACGATCCCCCGCATTTTCCTCGTCGTTTTGGCGTTGATTCCGATGGCTAATGGAATCACCGAAGAGAAAAAGCCGCCGCGTCCGAAGCCTGTTGTTTCACCGATCTTCGGGGCCGGAGGAAAGGTGACTTTCCAGATATCGGCTCCCGGTGCGAAAGAGGTGATCGTTTCCGGACAGATGCGTGAGGGGAGTTTAAAGATGTCCCGCAATGAGGAGGGCCTCTGGTCCGCCTCATTGGAATCCGTTACCCCGGGAATCTACGAATACAGTCTCACCGTCGACGGAGTGAAGATGGTCGATCCGGGCAATCCAATGCTGAAACCGATGCGTTCGCCCCAGTCGAGCATCCTCTACGTCCCCGGGGATCAGGTTTTTGACTTAAAGGATGTCCCTCACGGAACGGTTCATTATCACGGCTATCAGTCGGCACCGATCAAGCGCTTCCGCGAGATGCAGGTCTACACCCCTCCCGGTTATGAGACAGGTGATGAGCGTTATCCGCTACTGGTCCTGCAGCACGGCCACAGCGACGGGTTTGCGACCTGGGTGGCGCATGGGAAGGCTCACTGGATTCTTGATAATCTTATCGCCACTGGAAAAGCGGTGCCGATGATCGTGCTGATGTTAGACGGGCATCCCATCCCTGAATCATACGGGGACGGGCGTTCCGCTGCCAATACAGACGAACTGCGTCGCGACCTGCTCGAGGCGGCACTTCCCATGGTGGAGAAACTCTACCGGGTGAAACCGGGGCGCGAAAACCGTGCCATCACCGGTCTTTCCATGGGGGGGCTTCACTCTCTTAGTATCGGACTCAATGCGCTCGATACGTTTGCCTGGATCGGTGCGTTCAGTGCTGCTGTTCCGGAAGAGGAGGCGATCACTGCCGCGCTGGCGGATCCGGTGGGCACGAATAAAGAACTGAAACTCCTCTGGATTGCGTGCGGCAAAGACGATTTCCT
>JAGNMT010000228.1 GCA_017991025.1 Verrucomicrobiales bacterium | reverse complement strand
TGGATCACGGTATCGCTCGGCAACCCGTCTTCCATGACCATGCCATAGGTTCCGACGTAGGTGCCATAGGCCCGGTGATCGTTCACCGCAAAGACATAATCGGTCGTGCCGGAAACACGTCGTCTCGTGACGACATCGGGATTGGAGGAGTCTACGGAGCGTTTGTATTTCGGATCGAGCCAGGCTCGCAGCGATTTGGCTGTCTCCTGAATGAGGGCGCGGTCTTCTGCTGCTTTTTTGGTGCGGGAAAAACGGGCGATGACATGATCGGGTGTGATCGCGGGGCAGACTTCGCCGTCGCCGATGACTAATCCGCCGGAGGCTTGAAATTCCTGAATCCGCTTCACGACGGATGCGGTGAGGACATCACAATCGGCGAGGACGAGGACTTTGGCTCCGTCGAGTCCGCCTGTGAGCAGTCGTTCTTCATAAAGCACACGCGGCTGGAGCTGGGCATACAGGAGGACGTGATAGAGATCACCGGCCCAGCCCTGATTCCAACCGTAGGTGCCGCGACGGGCGAACATCTGCGAGGTGAAACTTTCGAGGAAGACTACGTCGGACTCGGCGTCGGGGATCTGCATGAGCGCGGGGCCGAGGGGTTCGACAACGTCGCTGACGAGTCGCTGCAGTTCATAACGTGTATTGGGATTGGTGTAGCGGTAGCTTCCCGGCGAATCGGTTTTGACGAGTGATCCCCAGCCGTGATACATGATCCCCTGGATGGGGCGCGACAGTTTCCACCACAAGGCCTCGCGCAGATGCATGGGTGCGATGGTGATGTAGGCGGCATCGGGGTCTTGATCGACCCAGGGCGAGGGGTCGGCGGCAGACACTTTTTCCGGCGCGGTCTGGGATCGATACCAGATCAGTTGGGTCATTTTCATGACATCCTGTTTCTGGCCCGAAGCCCGTGCCATCTCGAACAACTCGTCGGTGCAGAGGCCGATGCGGACGGGATCGGGGTAGCTGTAGGTCCAGTGGGCGAGGACATCGACATTGCCTCCGCTCCCGCTGATGCTCGGGACTCGGACGGCCGGATCATAAAAGGTCCAGAAGTCTTTGCGCTTGACCTGCGATTTGAACCCTTCGTTCAAGCGCGAGCTGAGATCGTTCCAGCCATCGCCTTTTTGCCAGAACCACGCGAGGTATTTCAAAATCGGGTTGTCATCGGCGATGACTCGATTTGCGGGGAAATCTTTCTGTTTTGCGTATTCCACGCCGTTTTTGATGGTGACTTCGGCAGGGATCTCTGCTCCGCTCGCTTTTTGATAGGCGGCGATTTCTTCGGGGTGAAAGGAGACCTGTGACTCCCCGCGGACCTCGGTGTGGAGGAGGGCCGCATCGAAGGCGGGAAGGTCGCCGTAGGCTCGTCCGAGGGCGGCACCGGTCTGGAAACAAAAGTCCTGTACTGGCTGGAAAAGGCCGCTGATGTCTTCGTGCGGATAGTGGTTTCCCTTTCGGTCGATCCGACGATACGGCTCTCCCACTGGCGCAGTCCGCAGCCATCGACCGGGAGCGGCGCTCACGATGATCTTGAGATCGTTTTCCAGCGCGGAATTCAGCATCTCGCGCCCTTCGCGGATGCTTTCCGGCGTGCCGGGGAGAGCGTCGGCACCTTCGTCCCAGATTTTTTGATAATCGACTCCGAGACCCAGGCAATGGGTGAACCCGATGGATTTCAGCGTGGGAATGGCCTCCACCACTCCCTTGGTACCGCCGAGTCCCCACATCACAACGGGCATGCGATACGGCAGCGGACGCGAGGTGATGACAAAGGGGATCTCTGCGCGGGAATGGTAACCACTCTCGCCACCGCCCCATCCGGGAACTTCTACGGAGACGGTTGCGGTGTATTCTCCCGGTTTCAGGGTTGCGTTGACGGGAAACTGCACGGGATGTCTCGCCGAAGGTTTCAACTCGGGCAACACCAACTCCTGTTTTGCCTGGTTGGGCGTTTCGATGACAATTTTCGCGCCCTTCAACACTGCGCCAGTTTGATTGACCAACTCTGCCTTGATCTCTGCGGCGCTGTCCATCCTGACAAAGGCGAAGCGAGAAACATCGGGATCGAGGGCGACAGGGCGAAATTCGCGAATCCCGCTGGTGAGGCGAACTTCGTCAATGAATCCGGGAAATCCGTTGTAATTGGAACCGATGCGGTCGCCGATGGAAAGGGCGTATTTCGAGGGAGCCATCCCACCGGCATCGGGCTGAAGGACCCGCCCGACTTCGTTGCCATCGACAAAAAAGGCAACGGTTCCCCGGGAATCGTAGGTGAAGGCGACATGTTGCCATTTTTCCGGATCGAGCCGGACGGGCTGCGGGGCATACCAGGTATCGGATCGGCTCCCTGTCCCGAGGACAAAAGCAAAACGCCGCGAGCCGTCGCTCCCTGCTTTTGTCAGGAAGATCTGGAACCCGGTATGATTTGTCGGCACATACTTCGAATCGAGGAGGACCGGTTGCACTTCGGCGGGAAATGCGTCGTCGGGATAGGGGCGAAGCCACATCTCGACGGTAAAGGGCCCGGCGGGAGACAGGACCGGATTTTTTGCGACATGAATGCTGTGGCTGGCATCGGCGATGGGAAAACCAACCCCACTCTCCAGGCAGCCTCCGAATTTCCCCGATGCATTCGGTTTTGCCCCTTGCAACCGCGCAGCGTGTTTCTGTGCCGAGGAATCCGCCAAAAATGCAGCGCCTTCTCCATCAAACTTCCAGTAGCCCAGAACCGAAGTGCCGTTCACCTCGTCACCGGAGTATGCTTCCCACCAACGAATCGCTGCGTTTTCCTGCTGTGCCTCGAGGAGGTGCGGCACCGCGGAAACAAGACACAAACCAATCAGAAGATTTTGGAAAAATGAAGTTCGCATAACGGTCGGAACCCTACATAAGGGCGCGGAGAAAGAGAAATCAAAATCCCGTCGTATCTGCGTGTCTCGGATTTCGCAGTGGCTTCACTTCCCGAGCCGGTCGAGCACGTTCCGGGTGATCTGCATGACGGCCGGGTCGGCACCTCCAAGGCCGTGGGCCCAATCGGTCGACCCGACGGTCACGACGGTGCCGCCTCCGGCTGTCGTATGGACACCGAGAACTGCGTTTCCGGTGTGGTCAGGACCGGGCCATTGGCTATACCACAAGCAGTCACCGGGTGCCCACTTCGCCGGTGCGGTGGCAAGAACGGTGAAGCTCTCGGGTGTGCCATCGCGATGCGTGGGGAAGGGCAGCCCGTCTCTCCACTCAAGTTCACAGCCGTCGCATTCGTACCCGACGATGGTGTTTTCTCCTCCAAATTCTGTTTCGGCTTCGAGTTTTGTTTTTTCAAAGAGCCAATGCTCGGGACGATGAACCTTGAAGGCACCGCTTGCGTCCATGAGTTGCTCGTGGCTCTTGTGGTAGCCACCGTGGAGGAATCCGACACCGGTCATGGCATTCTCCGGTCGACCCACGAGGTAGTGACTCCAGAGGGACGTGAGCTCGGGGATGGTTGTCGCAAGGGAGGAATATTTTTCGTCCTGATTGAATCCCTGCTTCCAGGAAACCAGAGACTTGGTTTCCGGACTCCAGCGCACTTGCCAACAACAGGTGTTGCCGGAAAAGAACGCGACATTCCCGCCTCCGGCAGTGAACCCTTCCACCGTATTCCGCATCGCCGCCGACCAGTATTCATCATGCCCGACGCTGAGGACCAGTTTGTAGGAATTCACGAGTTCGGGATGCAATTCGAGATCGAGGTTGGTTGCGTAGTCGATAGCATACCCGTTGCTCTCGGCCCAGACGACAAAGGGCAGCTCCCATTTCGAAAACTGCGATGCGGGAGGACGGAGATAACTGACCTGGTGTCCCTGCAATCCCGCTCGCCCATGGTAGGCGTAGAGACTCGACCCGCCCCAGTTGTTGTAGGCATTGTAGGTGTGAGTGGAGAGCTGCAGCAGGATCTGACTGTCCTTCCCGGGCACGGCGGGCCGCACCACAAAAAAACAAGTCGACTCGGAGCTACGCCGATTGCGCTGCGTGTAAGTGCCACCGCCATCACTGACTCGCATCGTGACTTCATAGTAGCCTGTTTTCCAATTCTGAGGGATCGGAAAGCGGAAGGCGACGGGCCAGTTGCACCCATGGGAGGAGGCATTCATCGGGACGGGATGTTCCACGATTCCTTCCACTTTCTTCTGCTCCAAGACGACGGTTCGTTCGCGGCCTAGCCGGGCAATCGTGAGTTCGCAGGTGGCGGACGGACTGGAAAGATGGAGCTGCAGTTCCTCGCCGGGGGCGTAGCTGATCTCGCCGGAATATCCCTCGATGTAGAGCGAGCGACCTTCGTCGATGGCGTGGAGGCCGGTCGCGAGCGAAAACGCAAGTGAACCGATGAGGCGGCGGCGGGGCATGTTCATAGTGAAAAGGAGGGGGGAAAAGGAGATCTACGGAAAAGTTCGAATCTCCGAATTGTGTCCGGACTCTTGGCGGAGGTAAAGGACAGGCTGACCTTTTTCGCGTATCTACTGCAGCTTCTCGGTACTCTGGGAGGCTGCAAATTCGAGCTTGCCCGTCGAATCACTCCGGCCTTACTCTCCTGCACCATGTCAGACCAGTTTCCGAATCTCAGCCCCGCCTTTTGCCGATCCCGTCAGGATAAACTGAGGGCGCTCCTCGCGGGCGAAAGTCTCGATGCTGCGGTCTTTTTCAATCGTCACTACGTCCACGCGCTCACCGGCTATTGGCACGGGCAGCCACTGACACCGACGGCGGTGGTGGTGGCAACTTCCGGAGAGGTCACGCTCCTCACTCACGACGCCTCTCCCTCTGCCCCGGCGGCGGATGCAGTGGCGGCGTATGTTCCGAATCACCTCTGCACCCTCAAACCGGTTCTCAGTGCCTGCCTGGCGGAGAGTTTGAATCCGGTTCTGGCCGGGTTCAAGACTGTCGGTACCGACGAACAAACCCCGTCGGCGCTTCTTTCTGGACCTATCTGCCGCGATATCTCGGAGAAGTATCAGTATCTTCGCCGCCACAAAGAAAGCGACGAAGTCGCCGCGCTCGAATTTTCGGTCCGGTGCGCAGATCTGACCTACGCCACCGCAAAGCGGCTTCTCGAACCGGGCATCGGGGAGGTCGAGATCATGGCCGAGATGCTAAAAGTAGCGACCTTGGCAGCAGGCGAGTTTCTCTCCGGCTGGGGCCAGGATTTTCAATGCGCCACTCCCGGAGGACTCGCGAGGCCGGGCCACACGGTCTCCGCCGGTGAGCTCTTTCCCCTCGATATCGGGGTCGGCGTGCGAGGCTATCGCAGCGACCTTTGTCGAACTTTTGCGGTGGACCGTGACCCCACCGATGACCAAGCCGCCGCCCACGCGCGAATCCTCGAAGTGATGCAGCAAGGGGAAGCGATGCTGCGACCGGGGCAGTCTTGCCGCGAGATGTTCGACTTTGTCCACGGCGAACTCCACGGCTGGAAGGGATACGAATTTTTCCATCACGCCGGTCACGGAATCGGACTCGATGCTCACGAAGTGCCGAGGATCAACCCGGGCTGGGACGATACCTTTCAGGCGGGTGACGTCGTTGCCTTTGAGCCGGGTCTCTACGGGAAGACCCTCCGGGCAGGGATCCGGCTGGAAAACAACTACCTCATCACCGCAGACGGATTCCGTCAGCTCTCGCATTTTCCGCTCGATTTGGTCTGAAAGGCAGCGGAACGCCACCTTGACGGGAAGGCTCCCGTCGCGAACCTTCCGAACGAAATTACCACATCTCTATGTCTCTAGAACCAGTCCTCATCGCCGGAGAATGGCGCGCCGCTGATAAAACCGGCACCTTCCAGTCGTCAAACCCCGCCACCGGAGAACTTCTCCCCGCCAGTTATCCCGTCAGCTCCTGGGCGGACTGCGAAGCTGCCCTGAGCTCTGCCCATGCTGCTTTCCTGGAAATGCGTGCCATGTCCGGGGAGCGTTTTGCCTCTTTTCTCGAATCGTTTGCCGGAAAAATCGAGGAACGGGCCAATGACCTCATCGAGATGGCTCACCTCGAGACGGCATTGCCCAAGACTCCCCGACTTGCCGGAGCGGAACTGCCACGCACCATCTCGCAGCTGAGAATTGCCGCCCTCGCCGCGCGCACCGGGAGTTGGAGGCAGCCGGTCATCGACAGGGCAAATAACATTCGCTCGTGCTTCGGATCACTCGGGCCGGTCTGCGTTTTCGGACCCAAT